>CALGZB010000246.1 GCA_937934655.1 uncultured Acidimicrobiales bacterium
CGGCTGGTCGTTCGTTGGTGAACTGGATGGTGCCGATTCGTTTGATGTGTTTGATGCCGTACTTCAGTGGTGTGGCAAGTCGAAGGGGAGCGCCGTGGTCGAGATCGAGCGGTCCGCCATGCATGTCGTAGGCAAGGAGGGTCTGTTCGTGCATCGCAGTGGCCATGTCGAGGCCGACGAAGTAGTCCTCGTCGGGGGTGACGAGCGAAACGAACTTGTAGTCGGCGGCGCCTTGGTCGGCGTAGAGGGCAGCAACATCGCTCAGACGGGCGCCGGCCCACGTGGTGATCTGGCTCCACCCCTCGATGCACTTGTGCTCGATGATCATTTCGTGGCGCTCGAGAGCTTGAATGTCGCTGAGTACATGGGTGCCCCAAACGTCGCCATCGGGGCCGATGATGGTTAGCTCCCAAGCGTCGAGATCGATGTCGGAACGGATTCCGTGGCGGCCATTAACCCGCAGCACCGACGATTGTGACGCGCTGTAGGTGGGGGCTGTGTGGCCCTCGCGGAACAACTTTGACCACACGTCTTCGTTGAGGTCGAGACCGCTTCGAAGTGTGGTCGGGATGTTGTCGCCGGGCGCAGCCTCTTGGTTGAGAAGGCTCCGGTAGCCGAATGCACCGGCTGCGGCGGCGACGCCGCCAAGGAGGAACGCTCGGCGAGACTTTGCGCGGTACTCGGTTTCGCTGATCGTTGGGGCGTCGTCGGAGGAGCTCGTCGGAAAGGGAGCGCCTAATTCGGTTGGTTCAGACATGTCAGACCTCGTGACTTTCGTTCTGACTCTTGTTTGCGTTTTTGCTCGTAGGTGAAGTGGGTTTGTCTTCGAGTTGGTAGCCGGTGATCATGCTCGTGAAGTTTCCAAAGCCGGCCTTTGCGACCTGAAGGATGTGCACGACAAAGAACCCGATGAACGCCATGGTGACGAAGAAGTGGATCTTCCGGGCGACTTCGTAACCGCCGAGCGCGTTCGTTAGCAGGCTGAGTTGTGTTGGCTTGTAGATCGCAAAGCCGGTGACGAGAGCGACGAGGCCGAAGAAAATGATCAGGCTGTAGCTGATTCGTTGCGCTGCGTTGTACCGGCCGGCGTGGGCGGGAGCTTCCTTGCGAATATGGAGATCGTGCAGAACAACTCCGAGGCTGTCTTTCAGTGAGCCCTTGCCGGGTTTGAGGTGTTTCCATTCTCGGGTGGCCAGCGTGTACACGGTGTAGGCAAAGCCGTTGATGGCAAATATCCAGCCGAAGGTCAGGTGGAAGGCGAGACCCCGAGCGAGCTTGCGTTCGAGCCCCAGCGTCTCGTTGACGCGGTCAGGAAACAGGTCGAACCAATGCCACCCGCCGATACCGATACCCACTGGGTCTCGAAGGTCAGCCCAGTAAATGCGGAGGCCGCTGTAAATCATGATGGTGAGAAGCGGAAAATTGATCCAGTGCGTCCAGCGGCTACCCCGCCGGTGCTTGAGCACCGCTCTGCGTTCTTCAGCGGAGCCGAGCTCAGGTTGGTCATCGGTCCTGTTGGTCGTGCTGTCGCCATCGGTAAGAAGCGTCGCATCGGTTGTGGTCATGGCGGTCTTTTCAATCGAGTGAACGGGCCTTCGGTAACCAAACGCACTTCCGAGCGTATGGGTTCCGAGAAGCATGTGACTTTTCTTCTTGGTCGAAAAGCGGCGATGCTCAGGACGTGGCATTTCCAAAACCAACTCGATCCGAAAAGCAGTCGTTCATTCCGAGGACCGCTGGTGAGCTGAGCCCGGCGTGGTTGACGCAGGTTCTTCGAGCCGATGGCGGACTGCCCGAATCGAGCGAGGTGGCTGGATTCTCGCTCAGTGACCTGAGTGGCGGCAAAGGCATGTCTGGCGACGTCGTTCGCGTAACCCTGGAGTACGCGGGCGACCAAGGCGACGCGCCGACGACGGTCATCGCAAAGTTCCCGACCCTCGACCGAACCAACCGTGGTCTTATCGAGTCGCAGGGCGCCTACGAACGCGAGATCAACTTCTATCGAGGTTTCGTCAGCGATCTGCCGGTCCGCGCTCCCGCTCACTTCGGATCGGCGATGGATAGCGGGCCCCCACGGGCTCTTGCGGCCAAGGTCAACCGCGGTCTCGACAAGCTCCCCGCAAAAACCCATGTTGCGATGACCCGTGACGTCACAAAGTTCTTAAAGCCGTCGAAGCGCCGCTACGCACTTCTCATCGAGGATCTTGGGGACGACCGTTCGGTCTTTGACCTCACCGCTCCGCCGTCGGCCGATCAGCTGGGAGCGGCGCTCGAAGAGCTCGCCAAAGTGCATGCCAAGTTCTGGGGCGATAGCCGACTTGATGGCCACTCCGCCTTTTGGCCGCTGGTTACCGAAACACCGGCCTTGCAGCGCAACGTGTACCAGGCGGAAGCATTAGCGGGAGCCATCGAGCGCTACGGACTCGATGGCGAAGGTACAAGGGCGATCTGCAACGAAGCCGGCGATCGGTTCCCGACTGATGTCGCTCGCGTCAACCGTCCGATCACCCTGGTCCACGGCGATCCGCGTTCTGACAACCTTCTCTACGCAAGCAACGGCGACGTCGCTATCGTCGATTGGGCGATGACCGGTCATGCCGATCCGGGGTACGACGTTGGATACCTCATCAGCGCGTCGATCGATCCGGCCTCGGGAGCTGACGGAGCCCGGGCGCTCGCCGAGCGCTACCACCGTGCGCTCACCGCGGCTCATGTGTCCTACGAGTTCTCTGAACTTTGGGACAGCATTGAAGCGGCGGCTCGAATTATGGTGGTGCAGCAAACACTCAGCCTGAGGTATCTCCAGGGCGGCTACGGAGATTCGGTGCCGATGGCCGATCTTTGGCTTCCACGGGCGCTCGCGGTGCTCGGCGCCGACGTCAGCTCTTAGGGCGAGGCCCAGTCGCAGTTCGCGGGAGGGCCGAAAACCGGTTGTGGCCGATCCGGAGAAGCTCGAAAGCTCCCATCGAATCGGCCACAATCCTGCGCGGAGGCAAGCCTCCGCTCGCAGTTCCTTCCACACCAGGGAGAGCTGCGAAGCCAGGGGACGAGACTGGCACCTGCTCAGTATGCACTATTTCGCTCGTTTGCGCCTCCGGTGCTTTGTGACTACTTTGCACAGATCGTGCACCACTCATGGCCGGGGAATTGGACAGCAAATACAACGTGACCGACTCGAAACCAGATGTGGCGAGAGAGCTGAAAAAAGAGCCGAAGAAGGAGCCGAAGAAGAAAGCGCCGAAGAACCAGCACGCACAAGCGGTGCAAGGTGCAGAGTCGGCAGACTTCGAGGCTGAGGCAGAGCGAATTAGCGAAATTCGCGACCCAATCGACCGTTTGCTTCGGTCGGGAGTTCTGGCGTTAATCCACGCTGGCCGTGCAGTTCTCGAGACCGGTTTGAGCCCCGAGGTTATTACGCGCACAGCCGGGAGAAGTCGGCGTTCGTACTACGACCATTTCCGGGGGAAGCAGCAGTTCAGCGAACAACTCTTCGATGAGCTGCTCGGCGTAGGTGGTCCGACGAAGTCTCGAATCGGTGTCGCCGACGCCATCCTCAGCCTCAATGAGGGCGACCTTTTCGACACGCTGCACCTGATGGCCACGGCGCCTTCGATCGGCAATATCGAGCGGGTCAACCGGGTCGCTCGACAAATCGTGTCGGCGCTCGGGTCAAACGACGATTATGCCCGGTCGCGGATCGCGGACTTCTATGAGCGGGATCGACTGGTCTACGAGCCGGTCATCAGTTCACTGGTCGAGAGTTGGGGCCTCGACTTCCGAGAGCCATGGACCGCCGAGAGCGCCACGATGTTTTTCCGTGTCGTTGTCGACGGTTACGCGATGCGTTCGCTGATCGAGCCTGATCTCGAAGAAACCGAGACGGTTTTCCTTATCCTCAAGACGATGTTTCTGGGTATGGCTCGACTCAGCGACTCTGCCGACAATGACTCGGTTGACGACAAACTTCGCGAAGTCTCCGATATGGCGACGAAGTACCTCCGTGAACGCTCGGACCCATCGGTGGTGCTCGACGCCCGCCAGGCGATCCAAGACGCAACGATGAGCGAACTTGCGAAGCGTGGATTTATGAACACCAACCTCGACCTTGTCGCCCGGTCGGCCGGCATCAGTCAAGTCACAATTCGGCGGGCAATGGGTGACCTCGACGACATTTGTTGCGAGCTGCTGAATGGTCTCGTCGCCGGGCTCGAGAGTTCTGCGTTGCTCGATGCCGAGGGTGCATTCGCCAATGATCCGCTGGTCGTGATCGAGCGCCACTTCGAGCGCCTAAGTTCGCTGATGTCGGACTACCGACCGCTTATGGAATCCCTCAACGTTATGTGGGTATCGCCACCATCGAGAGACAAGGTCATCGAGGTGATGGCCGAACTCAACCGCATTCAACGACGGCTTATCTCTCAGGCCGTCAAGGATGGCGTCTTCGAGCCGGCGACCTCTGATGAGATCACGGCGTCGGCGATGGCTATTAGCTGCAGTTTCTTACATTCCGACCCGAATGCTGAGCCGCACCTCATGGCCACGCACGCGCTTCGGCTTCTGCATATGTTGTTCGATACCGCGCCAGTGGCGGGTTAGTCCCGACGAGGGGTGGAGGAGCGGGCTTTCCGGTCGAGCTCATCGATCCACGCATCGGCGCACGTGAGCCGCTTCTCTAGCTCGGGGACCGTGGTCTCGCTTACTCGGTGGATTCCTGCCCGTTTGTTAAGATCGCCGTTTACTTGAGCGTGCGAGAAACCCGTGAGCCGGGCGATGGTACGAACCCGGTCGCTGTTGAAATCGCGCAGCTCCTTTTTGCGGGCCCGACGGGTTCGAAGGTCGCCTAAGCCAGAAGGAACACCCGGCTCTGCTCGGCCCGGTAGGGGCGGCGGTGGTGGCAGGTCGGTGGGGTAGCCCTCGAGGTCTGCGGGTTCGGCGAGGAGATCTTCGCTCGGGTCGATGCCGTCCTCTGGGGGGGCGTCGGTCAGAACGGTTGATGAGAGCGCCGAGAATAGCGACATTTGTTCCTCGCCGGTCACCATCGAGTTCGGATCCTCGAGCCGTTCGGCGAGGTCGTCTTTGTCACGCGACTTTCGTTTGTCGATCGAGTGGCGCCGTTGCTGGGCGATAGTGGCCGCGTGGTGCCGGAGTCGCGGATCGTCGGGGATGTACATGTAGGCGCGCTGCGAGCGAACACCAACGGTCCAGCGGGCGATACGGCCCACGGCCTGGCGGAAGAACATCGGGGTTGTCGTTGTCGTCGCAAACACCGCGAGGCGAAGCCGAGGAATGTCGACGCCTTCAGAGATCATCCGAACAGCGACGACCCAGGGCGAATCGCTGTTGGCAAAGCCGCTGATGATATCGCTGGCGCGAGGATCATCGGAGAGCGCAATCGCTGGGGCGGTGCCGTAGCGGTTGGCCAACATGCGAGCGATGCCGCGGGCATGCTCTTGATCCATGGCAATAATGAGCCCGCCAGCATTGGGGTGCGTGGTTCGGATCTCGTTGAGCCGCTGGTTTGCGTGATCGAGCACGGTTGGGAGCCACTGGCCGTCGAGGCTCAGAGCGGTTCGGAGTCGGGCACCCCACTCGGTCTTGAGTAGTTCGTCGTCGAAGGTGCCGCCCACTTCGTCGCCCTGGGCGTTGATCCACTCCATGTGGCCATCGAAACGGGGGAAGAAGACTGGCCGAACGACGCCGCCGTCGGTGAGCGCCTCGCCGAAACCATATTCGTAGTCAGGGACCGCATCGCCATAGTCGCCGAAGCTGTACTCGACAAAGGGGATCGGGTTGTCGTCGGTGCGGAATGGCGTACCTGACAGGAGAAGGCGGCAATCGACCGAGTGAAAGGCTCGCTCGACGGCATCGCCCCACGAGCGGTCAGATGCTGCGTGGTGAACCTCGTCGAGGATGACAAAGCCGCCTCGGACGAGTTTCGCAATGGCCGGCGCTGAAGACGATGCTTGTGAGTAGGTGACGATGATGCCGTGCATATCGCCCGGAAGTCCGCCTTCGGCTTCTTTCCATTCGGGGTCGAGGTGCAGTCCGAAACGAAGTGCTGCTTCGGCCCACTGGCGTTTGAGGTGGGAGGTAGGAACAACCACCACGATGGGAAGGTGTTCGCCCCTTAACCGCTGGCGTACTGCCGCCAGGGCAAAGGTGGTTTTCCCAGCACCAGGGCAGGCCACGGTGAGGAAGGTGTCGGGTTCGGCGGCCTGGAAACGATCGAGCGCCTCGCGTTGCCAGCCCCGAAGAGTGACGCTCTTTGAAGTTCGAGATGCGCTCGAGGGAGCGGAGGGGGTCGATGTGGCCATGCGAGTGAGCGATGATAGCCAGTTGGAACCCCGCGCGGGGCCATTGGCCGGAGTCTTCTGTTTCGGTGCGGTTTCTCGCCAGATCCGGCGACTGCGGCTACGGTAAAGATGATCGAAACCATCACCTAAAGGGCGTCAGATATGACCGATGTAAGCGCGAAAGATCAGGCCGAAGCAGCAGGCATCGAGATCCCCGAAGGAGTCGAGGTCCCCGACGAAGGTCTGACCATTGAAGCCGAACGTCACGAACGCAAGGCAAAACTCGCGGGCGCTCTCCGCATCTTTGGCCGGTTTGGGTTCTCTGAGGGCGTTGCCGGGCACATCACGGCTCGCGACCCAGAACTTACCGACCATTTTTGGGTAAACCCCTTCGGAAAGTCATTCCGTCAAATGAAGATGAGCGATCTGATTCTGGTGAGCCATGAGGGCGACGTGGTCGAGGGATCTGGTGCACTCAACCAGGCAGCGTTCGCCATCCATTCGCAGATCCATGAGGCCCGGCCCGACGTTATCGCCGCGGCTCATTCGCACTCGTTGTACGGCAAAACCTTCTCGTCGCTCGCAGGAAAAACTGTCGACCCGATCAGCCAAGACGCCTGCATGTTCTACAACGACGTTGCGCTTTGCGCGGACGAAGGCGGCGCGATCGTCGTGAATACCGATGGTGGGGCGGCAATCGCACGAGCGATGGGCGACAAGAAGGCTGTCGTCCACCAAAATCACGGCATCATTACCGTTGGACAATCAGTCGACGAGGCCGCCTGGTGGTTTATTGCCCTGGAGCGAGCATGCCAGAGCCAATTGCTCGCCGAGTCGGTCGGTACGCCAACCCATGTTCCGCACGAGGCGGCCCAGTTCTCCTATGACCAGTCGGGACATTCGCTGGCCGGATGGTTCCAATTCCAGCCAATCTGGGAAGACTTGATGGCCGAGGATTCGGCGTTCATCGATCAGTAATCCCCCGCCGTTGGCGAGTAATTGGCTGGAAATGCCACCTACTGAGGGGTAGGTCGGGAGAAAAAACCACTATTTGCGAGATTTTCGCGACTTCTTGAGGTTGGGCTGCGTCCTTAGAGTGTGATCGCAGAACCTTCCCCCCAACAACGACCGGCCGCTCAGCGGTGGGGTCGTCGTTTGGTTCTCGACACCACCGACGTGACCCCCACACGTCCGGAAATGGCAACGTCTTCGACGTTGGTACCTGCGCTTGTCGGCTCCGAAACCGCTGAATCCCCCCACAGCGGTGGCGTCACAACGCAGACTTCCTCGGTGGCCGTTCGACCGGCTCTGGCGAGAAATACTGGTTCCCCACTCAGTTCGCCCCGGATCGCAACGCCCATCGCTTCTGCCCAGCTTGCTGTTGACTACGACGATTCCCCCCACGTCGTAGTCGCAGCTGGGCAGCGAACTCTTCCAGCCTTGCGGCCCGGCTCGGCTGGTCCGACCGGTGTTCCGGGCATGTTCCACACCTGGCAGCCGGTCCCCACCCCGGTAACGCCCGAAGCCCTAGCCGCCGACGATGACGCCCCCCACGTCGCCGGCGCCGCTAGTGCCACGAGTCGGACGGTTTCGGTTGCAAACCTCCTGATCGTGGTTTGTGTGATTGCCATCATCGCCGTCGTGGTCTTGAGCGCATTTCGGCTTGCTGGTCTGGCCGATCTCGGACTCTCCAGCGAACAGCTTTCCGCTCGGTTCCGCGGCGAGGCCCTTCTCTGGATCCCGACGGTCGCTGTGGTGAGTGCTGGACTGGCCGGCGCCACACTGCTCCGCGCCAAACTCACGAATTAGGCGCTGACCAAATACCAGCAGAGCCAATATCGGTAGAGGCCCAATACCATTAGAGGTCCAATATCATTAGCGGTCCAATATCATTAGCGGTAATGAGTACTTCTGGGCCATCACAAGTTTTAGGCATCGATATCGGCGGGAGCGGCATGAAAGCTGCTCCAGTCGACGTTCTTCGGGGCGAGCTTCTCGCCGATCGTTTCCGGATCCCAACCCCTCAGCCGGCAACACCTGCAGCGATGGCCGAAGTGGTTGCCGAGCTCGTCGCTCACTTTGCATGGTCTGGCCCCGTCGGCTGCGCTTTTCCCGGCGTTGTGCAACAAAATGTCATCCGAACCGCAGCGAACCTTGACCCGTCTTGGGTTGGCGTAAACGGCTCGGAGATCTTTGCGAAGGCCATCGGGCAGGATCCGTCGTCGGTCAACATCGTGAATGATGCGGACGCCGCTGGAATCGCTGAAGTCGAGTTTGGCGCCGGGGCCGGGCGCTCTGGTTTGGTGCTTATGGTCACGCTCGGCACGGGTATCGGTACGGCGATGTTTACCAATGGGCACCTGGTGCCCAATACCGAACTTGGTCACCTCATTCTCGACGGTCAGGACGCTGAAGAAACCGCATCGGCGAGGGCCCGAGAAGATTCGGGCCAGAAGTGGGTCGAGTGGGCGCCATCGCTCGATCGGTATCTCGATGAGATCCACCGACTGCTTTGGCCTGACCTGATCATGTTGGGTGGGGGAGTGAGTAAAAAGTTCGACAAATTTGCCGAATATCTAACCGTGGCAACCGAGGTGGTCCCGGCCCAGCTTCAGAACGAAGCCGGAATCGTGGGTGCCGCAATGGCCCAGGTGCGCGGTCTTGGCTGACGGGGTCCGGGTCGATAAATGGCTGTGGTGCGTGCGGCTCTACAAGACTCGTACGGCGGCCACGAAGGCGTGCGATGCCGGCGATGTCTTGTTGAGCGCTGGTGCAGAGGTTGGAGCAGGGGCTGGAGCAGAGAACGAAGCCGAAGCTGACGTCGATCCGGTGAAGCCGGCGCGGCGGGTCCGTGAGGGCGACATCATCGTGGTGAAGCGGAAGACCGCAACAACCAAGGTGGTGGTTCGTGAACTCCTTGAGAAGCGGGTTTCGGCTGCGGTCGCGGCGGAGGCATATGACGACATTTCGCCCGAGCCCACGCCCGAGGAGCTCGAAGAGCGAGCTCTCCGTCGAGTCTTGAAGACCCCCACCCCAGGTCGCGACCGTGGCACCGGACGGCCAACCAAACGCGATCGCCGGCAACTCGATGAGTTCACAGGTCGCAACGACGAGTCGTAAAAGCGACTCACCAGAACGGTTTTCGGCTATTTCGGTGGTGCTACCTGTTTTTTGGTCGTTGTTCCTTGCATTCGACATTCTTTGATTATTTTCGGTAGGTTTCGAACAAATCCCCTGTTTCGCAACACCGAGTGAGTGCCGTGTCTGAGACCCAACTAGTCGAACCATCGCTGTTTGTTCTGCGCGGCAACGCCGTCGAACCGCTGCAGCCTGCAACAGTCTTTCCGGCTGATTTCGCAACCGCGC
>CALGZB010000247.1 GCA_937934655.1 uncultured Acidimicrobiales bacterium
GCAGCACCTTGGGCGCAGCGATGATCTCCTCAAGGCTCGGCACGTCGGCCGAGCTCACGAGAACCCGCGAAGCGGTAGTTCTGGCGACCGCTGAAGCCAGTTGTCGTCGAGGTACTGCGCCGTACCGTCGATGATGTGCACTGTGTAGGCGTGCCGAGGGTCGGCGCTGGTGTTGGGGCCGCTCCAGTGGGGAAGGGTGCCGTGCAGCGCAATGAGGGTTCCGCGCTTTGCTTCGAGCGGGATCTTTTCGGAGATGTCGTACTCGTCGGCGTCGAAAACGTCGTCGGTTGTGCCGGTGCCTTCGCGGCGGAAGCGGCTCTTCACCGGAAGACGGTGACCGCCAGGGACCGCCCACATGCAGCCGTTATCGATGGTGGCGTCATCGATGGCGACCCAGAAGCCCACAACGGTTTGTGGTTCGGTCCACAGGAATGTGTGATCGGTATGCCAGATCACTTCGCCGCCCACTCGCGGTGGTTTGAGGATGTACATCGACTGAAGCAGCTGGGGATCGGCGAACCCGAGGTCGGCCACTAGGGAAGCCAAATCGTCGGCTCTTGAGAAGTCGCTAAAGACGGGGTCGAGATCGTGCATTGCGTGGCCGAGTTTGTTCACCGATTGATGCTTGGGAACCGTGAGTTGGCCGTCGTCGCCGACCACACCATCTTCGAGGAAGAAGCGGATCTTGTCGCCCGAGGTAAGGAAGTACTCATCCTGCGAGTGGCTCTTGTCGGTGGTGGAGAATACCGACGTGGCTTCGGTGGGGTCGAAGTCTTCGATAAGGCCCAGAGCCCGCTGGCGGAGTGCCAGGCATTGCTCGTCGGAGTAGAACCCCTCGATGGCGAGGTAGCCGTCGGCGTTCCACTGAGCGAGCTGCTCGGACGTGAGTGAACCTTGCGACATCAGGAACCTTTTCGGTAGGGCTCACCAAGCTTGGCAGGCGCCCGCAGACGCTGCGAGAAGAACACGAGGACGAGGAGCACAAGAACATACGGAAGGATGTTGCTCCACCAGCTTGGCACCGCATCGGCGCTAAGCCACCAGATGAAGGCACCGGATCCGAGGATTCCGGCAAGCACGGCGTCGGTCGTGCGGCGACGCTTTACGGCCCACAGGAGCACCGCACCGAGCACGACGGTGTTTACCAACAAAAGGGCATGGCTGGCCGTGCCATCGAGATCTTTGAGGTCGAGACCGAAGACGTAACCAAACAGAAGTGCGCCGGCGAGAACGCCACCTGGTCGCCAGTTGCCGAAGATCAACGCAGCGAGACCAATGAAGCCACGGCCAGCGCTGTTTCCGCCTTGGAAGAGGCCGGAGAGTTCGGTAGAGATAAAGGCGCCGCCGAGCCCGGCGAGTGCGCCGGAAATCACTACCGCGACATACTTGTAGCGAATGATATTTATGCCCTGGGCTTCGCCAGCCTGTGGGTTCTCGCCGGCGATACGAAGACGCAGACCGAACCGGGTACGCCATACCAGCCAGGTAGTGGCGGGTACCAAGAGGATGGCGATGATGGCTACCCAATGGGTGCCCCGGAGGAGTCCGCGGATCAGGTCGGCGACATCGCTGACGAACCACCACTCGGCCTTGCCAATGTCGAGAAGAACGTCTGGCGATTCCCATCCGAAGATCGTGCCACCGGCCAGAAAGGGAACGTCCCAGTCGCCGACTGATGTGGTGCGGGGCGAGGTGGTTGGTGACGCCCAGATCTCGTCGGACAGATAGCGAGTAATCGCTGGCGCAAGAATGTTGATCGCGACACCGGAAATGATGTGGTCGACTTGGAACGTAACCGTCGCGATGGCATGAAGAAGGCCTCCAAGACCGCCGCCGGCCATGCCGATAACGAGGCCCCACCAGGCGCCGTACTCGATAGAACCCCAGGCGCCGAACCACATGCCGAGGATGAGCATGCCTTCGAGACCAATGTTGACGACGCCAGCGCGTTCGCTAAACAAGCCGCCGAGGCCGGCGAGAAAGATAGGAACGGCCCAACGCAGCATTTCGCGCGATGTGGACACCTGGGTGAGGCGTTCGGTGCCGGTGATGCTCTGGACAACGGTGAGTAAGAAGATGCCCAAGAGGGCATAGACCGGCCAGCGAATCCAGGCCGGAACATCGTGAAGTTTTTGGAGGCGCGCCATTAGGAGTCAGCTCCGATCGGATCGATCTCGGCTAACGCCTCGGCGGTGAACCGAGCCTCTTCACGCTCTTGGACCCGCTTACTCACGCCGTAGGCAATGACTGCGGCGAGCAACACGATGCCCTGCATGATGTTGACGATCTCTTTTGTTGCCGCCTGAGTGTTTTGGAGAATTCCAGCGGAAACATCGAGGAAGGCAAACAGCAACGCCGAGAGCACCATGGCAAATGGGTTGTTGCGGCCGAGAAGGGCAACGGCAATGCCCGCAAAGCCAAGACCCTTGATGGGGTCGGGCGGGAACTTGGCGGTGTCGGCGAGCTCGACCATGCCGATGAGACCAGCGATTGCGCCGGAGAGGAACATGGCGGCCACCACCATGCGCTTGGGTGGGATGCCTCCGGCGCGGGCGGCAAACGGGTTGAGGCCGCTGGCTCGGAGGTCGAAGCCAAATCGCATACGGGTGAGGAGGAAGTGGTAGCCAAGACCAACGGCAACCGCCACGAGGAGTAGCCCAGTAAGTTGCTTGCCCTGGGCGATGTCGCGGGTGAAGATCTCGAGCAGCCCGTTGATGTCAGGGAAAAGACCCGAGTCGTCGATTGGGTCCGTGCCAAGGGTGGTTGACGTGAACTGGTCCTGGTCGGATTGCCAGCTTTGCTGAAGCCAAGCGATGACACCCGAGATAGCGATGGCGTTGAGCATGATGGTCGAGATGACTTCATTGACGCCACGAGTGACCTTGAGGACGCCAGCGATACCGGCGTAGGCGCCGCCCACAGCCATCGCGGTGATCATGATGAGGGGGATGTGAAGCAGTTGCGGCAGGGCGAACATGCTGCCAACTTGCGCAGCGATGAGGTAGGCGAAGAGGTACTGACCTTCGACGCCGATGTTGAATAGGTTCATTCGGAAGCCAATGGCTGCTGCGACCGCCGAGAGGTAGAGCGGCGTGGCCCGGTTGAGAATGTCGACCTGGGTTTCGAGCTTTGCGGCATGGCCCAACATGTCGCCGTACGCCGAGAACGGGTTGGATCCGAAGGCCCACAACGTGATCGACGAAATGATGAGGGTGAGGATGAACGCTCCGACCGGAGCGGCGGCAGCGAGGAGAATCTTTCGCATTAGCGACCTGCCGTGTCTGGAGAAGAAGTGTCTGGAGAAGAGGTGTCTGGAGAAGAAGTGTCTTGAGTGGCAGCGCCGGTCATATAGGCGCCAAGGTCGCGAGGGGTTACCTCAGACGGGGAGAGTCGGGCCACCATGCGACCCCGCAACATCACCACGATGGTGTCGGAGAGACCAATGAGCTCGTCGAGATCTGCGGAGATGAGCAGCGTGGCCAAACCGGCCTTTCGAGCATTTCGGATCTGTTCCCACACTGCAGCCTGAGCGCCGACATCGATGCCGCGGGTTGGGTGAGCGGCTAGGAGGAGCGACGGGGCGGAGGTGAGCTCGCGCCCGATGATCAACTTTTGTTGATTTCCGCCAGAGAGCGCATGAGCCGATACATCGACATTTGGTGTTCGCACGTCGAATTGTTCGCGAATGAGTTCGGTCTGGGCCCGGGTACCGGCTCGGTTCATAAACCATCTCGAACCGTAGGGCTTTTGCGTTTGATGGCCGAGCGCCGCGTTTTCCCACAGGGGCGCCTCGAGCATGAGGCCTTCGCGATGGCGATCTTCGGGGACGTAGGCGATGCCCGACTCTCGGCGCTTGCGTACCGACATCGAGGTGATGTCGGTACCCAAGAGTTCGACGACACCTTTGCTGACCGATGCGGTGCCGATAATGGCATCGACCAACTCGGCCTGCCCGTTACCTTCCACCCCGGCGATGCCCAGAATCTCGCCCTTGTGAATGGTGAGGTTGATGTTCTCGACGACGGAGCGGTCATCGTCGTCGACCACGGTGACATCGCGCAGCGAGAGTGCCACATGGTCGGTGACAGTGCTCTCGGCGGTTTCTGGAGAGGGGAGTTCGCTGCCGACCATAAGTTCGGCAAGGTCGCTGGCAGTGACGCCGTCGTTTTTCATTGAGGCGACGGTTTTGCCCTGGCGAAGAATGGTGATGCTGTCGGAAATTTCGAGAACTTCATCGAGTTTGTGATCGATGAACAAAATCGTTGCGCCGCCCGCTTTGAGTTCGCGCATGTTCTCGAAGAGCGCCTCGACTTCCTGAGGCACTAGGACTGCGGTGGGCTCGTCGAGGATGAGGATCTGGGCGCCGCGGTAGAGCACCTTGATGATCTCGACCCGCTGACGTTCGCCCACCTCAAGGGTTTCGACCATGTCGTCAGGGTCGATCGTGAGTCCGTAGTCGGCGCCAACGGCGGACAGATGGGCCTTTGCCTCTTTGAAGTTGATCGCTCCACCGGCCCGAACAGGCTCGGCGCCGAGCACGACGTTCTCGAGGACGGTGAGCTGGTCGGCCAGCATGAAGTGCTGATGGACCATGCCGATCCCGGCGTCGATTGCGTCGGTCGGAGAGTTGAAGGCAACGACCTCGCCGTCGACTTTCATCGTTCCCTCATCGGCTTGTTGCATACCGTAGAGAATCTTCATGAGCGTCGATTTTCCGGCGCCGTTCTCGCCGCAAATGGCGTGAATCTCGCCGCGCTCGACCACGAGGTTTACGTTGTCGTTCGCAATGACACCGGGGAACCGCTTTGTGATGCCGGTTAGCTCAATTACCGCACTCATGTTCCCCCACTAGATCACCGAGATACTTCCATAAAAACACACCCGCCACCGACCTGAGAAGGCCGGTGGCGGGTGAACTACTTGTTACGAAATCGCTTTCGTTATGGCTAGATCAGCCGCCAACCTCGGTTGGGTCGGTTGGCACTACAACGTCGCCAGCAACGATTGCTGCTTTGGCTTCTTCAAGCTGGGCGACGATGTCGTCGACGTAGCCGCCGCTCGTGGAGTAGCCCACACCATCGACCGAGAGGTCATACACGTTCGGTCCGGCAGCGAAGGCGCCGTCGTTTTGTGAACGAAGGATCTCAAAGACAGCGACGTCGACTCGCTTGAGCATCGAGGTGAGTATGTACTCCTGGAGGCTCGGGTCGACGGTGTTGTACTGGTCGGCGTCGACGCCGATACCCCAGACCTTGGAGCCGTTGTCTTCGCTGAAGGCCTTGGCTGCCTGGAACATGCCGTTTCCGGCGCCGCCCGCTGCGTGGTAGATGATGTCTGCGCCGTCGTCGTACATCGTGGTTGCGATGACGTTTGCACGGTCAGGCTGGTTGAAGCCGTCGAAGTCTGGAGCATCGGTGATGTACGCGGTGACGATTTCGATGTCGGGGTTTACC
>CALGZB010000248.1 GCA_937934655.1 uncultured Acidimicrobiales bacterium
GGCCCGCTTGTCGTCATCGCTGCCGAAAACCGGGATCCGCCAACCGGCCCACAATCGGGCAAGTTGATCGCGAGGAGCATCAGCCATAGAAGATGGGCGTTAGCCCTCGGCCGGTTCGAGCTCGAGGTTCTCGATGACCCGGTCGTCGTCTTCTTGTTTGAGACGTTCAATGAACGTGGCGACCGCAACATCGCGCTCCGGGTCGTTCTGGCCCCGTTTGTTTACGCCCACGGTGTTCCCGGCAACGTCATCGTCGCCAACCACAAGGATGTACGGAAGCTTCTCCATCTTGGAACGACGGATCCGTTTGCCGAGTGGCTCGTTGGGTTCGGTGGTGTCTGCTCGAAGACCTGCGGCTTTGAGTTCGGCGACGATCTGAGCGGCATAGTCAGCATGGTCGGCCGAGACCGGAAGGACTCGGGCCTGGACCGGAGCGAGCCATACCGGGAAGTTTCCGGCGTAGTGCTCGATAAGCACACCGAAGAACCGTTCGATGGAACCCATAAGCGCCCGGTGAATCATCACCGGACGTTTACGCTCGCCATCGCTGGCCACGTATTCGAGTTCGAACCGTTCGGGAAGGTTGAAGTCGACCTGAATGGTGCTGAGCTGCCAGGCCCGCCCGATGGCGTCTTTGATATCGACGTCGATCTTGGGGCCGTAGAACGCACCGCCGCCCTCCTCGATGACGTAGTCGAGGTTCGCGGCCTCAAGTGCCAGACGAAGACCTTCGGTGGCTTCTTCCCAAATGTCGTCGTCGCCCACCGACTTCTCGGGCGGACGAGTGGAGAGCTTGGCCTGGAAATCGACAAAGCCGAAGGCTCGAAGCACCGAGAGAACAAACTCGAGCAACGAAGCGAGCTCATCTTGGAGCTGCTCTCGCGTGGCGAAGATGTGGCTGTCGTCCTGGGTGAACCCGCGGCTGCGCATGAGTCCGTGAACCGCGCCACTGAGCTCGTAGCGGTAGACGGTTCCGAGTTCGAACATCCGCAACGGCAGCTCGCGGTACGAGCGCTGCTGATCGCGGAAGATCATCACGTGGAACGGGCAATTCATGGGCTTCGGGTAGTACGTGGCGCCGTCGATTTCCATCGGCGGGTACATACCGTCGGCGTAGAAGTCGAGGTGACCACTGGTCTCCCACAGCACCGACTTGGCGATGTGCGGGCTGAACACGAAGTCGTAGCCGCCGTTGTCGTGACGGTCGCGGCTGTAATCCTCCATGAGACGGCGGATGGTGGCGCCCTTCGGATGCCAGACGGCAAGGCCCGGGCCGAGTTCTTCAGGCCACGAAACAAGACCCATCTCGGCAGCGAGTTTCCTGTGATCGCGTTTCTCGGCCTCGACCAAACGTTGCAGGTGAGCCTTGAGGGCCTTCTTGTTTCCCCACGCGGTGCCATACACGCGCTGAAGCATGGGGCGGTCGGTGTCGCCACGCCAGTAAGCACCGGCGACCTTCATGAGTTTGAAGAAACCCAACCGACCGGTGGACGGCACGTGAGGGCCGGTGCACATGTCGAGGAACGTGTCGGAGTTCTTGTAGTAGCTGATCGAGTCGGCGCCGCCGACCTCATCGGCAAGCTCGGCATCTTTGGAACCAGCGGTAACCGTGGCGATGATCTCGGCCTTGAAGGTGTGATCGGCAAAGAACTCGAGCGCCTCGTCGACCGGGAGTTCGTGGCGTTCGAACGGCTGGTTGGCCTTCACGATGGCCTTCATCCGCTCTTCGATAGCGGCGAGGTCATCGTCACTGAGGGTCTGGCCTTCAGGGAGTTCGAAGTCGTAATAAAAGCCGTCTTCGATTGGCGGTCCGATGGCCAACTGCGTTCCCGGGTAGAGCTCCTGCACGGCCTGCGCCATCACGTGAGCCGTCGAGTGGCGGATCGTGTAGAGCGCCTCGTCGGACTGCTCGGTGATTAGCTCGACGGTTGCCCCATCGGTGAGCGGCACGTTGAGGTCGACTTCAGTGCCGTCGACGCGGGCCAACAGCGAGGCTTTCGCCAGGCCGGGCCCAATGTCGCTTGCAAGATCGAATGCCGAAGAACCCTCGGGCAATGCCCGGGTGGATCCGTCGGGGAGGGAGATAGTCATCTCTGCCATAGCTGTTGAGGCTACCCCGCAAAATCCCCACAAAACCGCCATTTTCCATCCATTGCCCTCTGTCACGGCATGGCCGTACTCTCAGAATGTATGGGCAGCGATAATGACGTAAATGAACCGACAGACAACCAAAGTGAGCCGGTGGCGGTAAAGATCCCACCTCCGCCACCGGTTGAGCCTCAGTTTGAGCGGCCACAGGTACCGCTCCTCGGGCTAGGCGCCCTCATTGCAACGGTCATGGCCGGGGTCGCCATCGACCTGGCGCTTCGGCAGTACCCCAACAGCATCGTCGCGACCGTGGCCGTCGCTGTCGTGGCGGGCGTCCTGTTGATGAGCGGGACGCTCGAAACCAGGGCGTCAAAGGTTCTGGTCGTGCTCGCCCCAGTGTTTGGCCTTTGGCTGTCGATTCGGGCCAGCGCACCTCTTATCACCATCGATGTGTTCGCGATCCTTGGCCTGCTCGTGCTTGGAGTGGCATTAAGCAAGCGGGGCCGGTTCTTCGATTACCGGTTCTCGTGGCTCCTGCAAAGCACGGCGTACCTCATCGAAGACGCGATTATGGCCGGACCGTATGCGTCTAAAAGTGTCGTCGAGCTCAGTAGCGGCCGCAACCGCGAAACCGTTCGTCAGGTCCTGGTTGGCATCGCCATCGCCACACCGATTCTGCTGCTTGTTGGCGTTCTCCTCGCCGAAGCCGACAGCGAGTTTGCGTCGATCTTCGGCTGGCTCGGCACCACAGGCGTGTTTGGCCATATTGCGCTTATCGCCATTGGTTCACTGATCGTGATCATGCTCATGCGTGGTGCTCACGCCGACCGTAGCGACTTCGAGATTCCCGGTACGGGCATTCTCGCCCCAGCAACTTCGTTGGTCATCATCCTTGGCTTCGTCGGGCTCTACGGCCTGTTCGTCGGCACGCAGGTGGTCGACGTTCTCAACACCACATTCAGCCACGACGAGATCCGCGACTACGCCCGCTCGGGTTTCTTCCAGCTCCTCTGGGTTGCCGTCATCACGCTGGTAACCCTCATGGTCGTTCCAGCAGTCACCAAGGAAGCCACCGAGGGCACCCATCGAAAACTGCGTCACGCCTCGGCGATTGCCATCGGCCTCACCGTGATCATCACCGCCATGTCGGTTCGACGGCTGGTCCTCTTCATTCAGATCGATGAGCTCACCATGTTGCGAAGCTTTGCCTTGGCGGCTGCGGCAACCATCGGTGCGATCTTCGTCCTGCTGGCCGCGAAGCTCTGGGGTTGGAAATCGGAACGCGATTGGTTCGTCGGCGCAACCATCAGCGTGCTGCTTCTTGTGGTGTTCGGGTTCAACGTGGCCAACCCCGAAGCCATTGTGGCCCGCTACAACACCGGGTCGACCGACAAGATCGAGTCGATCGATATGTGGTACCTCGGCCAGCTCTCGGCCGATGCCGTGCCGACCTTGGTTGCGGTTCTCGACGATCTCCC
>CALGZB010000249.1 GCA_937934655.1 uncultured Acidimicrobiales bacterium
TGCCGCTGCTGCAGCAGGCAAGATCGGCAAGCCCGATATCAACATGCCCGATGTGAACGTTCCCAAGGTCAGTGCTCCTGACGTGAATGTTCCGAAGGTCAGTGCCCCCGATGTGAATGTTCCCAAGGTCAGTGCTCCTGATGTGAATGTTCCGAAGGTCAGTGCTCCTGAGGTAAATGTTCCGAAGGTCAACAAGCCTGACGTGAACATGCCCAAGGCCGAGCGTCCAGCTGGATGGGTCGAGCGCGAAGCAAACCCCAAGGCCGCCGTTGGCGCTGTTGGTGGACTCGGCAAAGCCGGCGTTGCCGCCGGAGGCGCTGGTGTTGCTGGCGTAGCCGGCGCAGCTTCGCTTGGTGGCGAGAAGAAGCGTGGCATGTGGTGGCTTTGGCCGCTCCTTGCGCTTATCGCTCTCGCAATCGCTATTCCACTCCTTCTCACCCAGTGCGGTGGCGACGACGACGAAGGCGATGCAACGCCGGTAGTCGACGAAGTCGAAGAGCCTGAGGTAGTCGAAGAAGAGCCCGAGCCAGAACCTGAGCCCGAGGTAGTCGAAGAAGAACCAGAACCAGAACCAGAGCCAGAGCCAGAACCGGCTTCACGCTTTGCGCCTGGTCGTATCCTCGACACCGCTGACGGCGCTGGTGAGTTCACCGCTCTGCTCGGCGCAGTCGAAGGCGCAAGCCTGGTCGATGCTCTCGATGGCGACGGACCGTTCACCGTATTTGCTCCAACCGACGAGGCTATGGCCGCCGTCCCCGAGGCAATCACGAGCGATCCTGACCTTCTCGACAAGGTGCTCAAGTACCACGTAGTTGCGGGAGCGGTTACCTCCGCTGACCTCGCTGCTGGTCCGGTAGAAACCCTCGACGGCGAAACGCTGACGATCGGTCTCGATGGCGGCGTAACCGCCAACGATTCCAACGTGGTCGAAGCCGACATCACCGCCGAAAACGGTGTCATCCATGTCATCGACAAGGTGCTCGTACCACCGTCGGTACTGGCCGCGATTAGCTCATCCATCAATGAGCGACTCGACCTAGCTCCGATCAACTTTGAGGTGAACAGTGCCGCCATTGCCGGCGACAGCACCGCCACCCTTGACCAGGCAGTTGCCTTCCTTGAAGAGAACGCCGACATCAACGTTGCGATCGAGGGTCACACCGACTCCGATGGCGGAGATGCATCGAACCTGGCCCTTAGCCAGGCCCGTGCAGAATCTGTCATGAAGTACCTGGTTGACAACGGCATCGACGCCACCCGCCTCACGGCAACCGGCTTCGGTGAAGCGAACCCAGTCGCTGAAAACGACACACCAGAGAACAAGGCTCAGAACCGCCGCATCGAGTTCAACATCGTCTAATGCAGACGAGTTGACCTCACGGCAACTGGCTCTCTCGTAGGTACATCTTTGCGAGCGAGTCGAGAGCTAGAGCTCCATTGCGAACCGGGCAGACCCAGCGTTGGGTCTGCTCGGTTTCGTCGTTTTACGGCCTGCGATACTGCATGTCTCATCCGAATGGATGAGTTGAAGGATCGGTAGCGCAGCCGATGCGCTACGAAGGCTCGGCTTCTTACGGTGAAGAGGTGCCCCATTTGGCGGGGACCAACCCAAAGGAGTCCGAAGATGAACCACCGAACCTCTGCAGTCTCGTCGCAGGTCAGCACATCGAAGGTCGGAATCGCGCTGTTGTTGAGCCTCTCGGTACTCGCAGGTGCGTGCTCAAGCAGCGAGCAGACGGCTACCGATGCTTCCCCAGCAACCGCTGTTGTCGAGACCACCAAAGCCCCCGCGCCAACGACCACGAAGGCGCCCGCCGAAACGACGCCGCCAACAACCGCCGAGCCAGCCCCCTCCACTACTGAAGCCCCGATGGTTGACGAGCCACGGTACGAACTCATCGGCGAGCTCGACCTCACCGTCGCCGAACTCAACGATATGGTGGCCTTCGTCGAAGAAACCATGGATCGCCCGTTTAAGACGCCACCGAAGATCGTGCTTCAAAGCGTTGAGGAATTTGAGGCCGGCTTGGTGCCCGACGCTGAAATGCAAGCGATACAGGAATCGCAGGCCGAGTCGTCCGCTCGGTTCTTCCAGGCTCTTGGGCAAACCACGCTCGGCGCCGATGAGCTGCTCGCGAAACTCAAGGCGGTTGGAAGCTCAACCGACCTCATCAGCGGCCGCTATATCCCCGAAGACGATGCCGTCTACATCCCCGAAGGGGTCTTGGGTGGCGACACGTTTAACGCCATCCTCGTGCACGAACTCGCCCATGCGCTCGACGGCCAGTATGTCGACCTAGCCGCGATTGTCGAGACGCTGCAGGCCATGGCAGCCGGTGATGAGATCACTGACGCGGGCTTTCCGATTCAGGCGACCGTCGAGGGTCGTGCAACCGCGGTTCAGGGTCGTTGGATGATGGCGAACAACGTCATTCCTGAAGATGGTGGAATTCCAGACTCGTTCAATGAGCTCCCACCTTCGGTCATCACATCGGTCCTGCTGCCCTACCAACTGGGCGCGCAATCGATTGAAGCTCTTGGCGGTCCGGCGAATACCTGGAACCTGTTCGACGAGTTCCCTTCGTCGAGCGAGCAGATGATTTTCTCTGATCGCATCGGCACTGACCTTCCGTCGGTCGTCGAGGCCCCGGTCGCGCAGAACGAGATCTCCTCCGAGGGCATCCTCGGCGCCGAGGGGATTCTCCTGCTTCTGCTCGGTGAGTCGCTGACTCCAGGACAGATCGAGGTAGTCACCGCCCTTACTGCCGCCGACGGCTGGGGCGGCGACAGGTTCATCGTCGATGGCGACGAAACGGCTAGCTGCTTTCGGGCCAACATGGTTGCCGATAGTGCTGCCGAGTTCGCCGAACTCGAAGCGGCGTTTACCGGATGGGCATCCAAAGAGTCGGTTCCCGGAGCCGAGCGGTCGGTAATGGTTGACGGGGAGATGCTTCTTCTCACCGCTTGCGCACCGTTCATCCCATAGGGCGCGGCCAGAAGAAGAGGGGAGGCAAGTCATGCCGGTTTTCCGCCAATACGCTTTGAGTGTGAAGCGACTCATGCTCGGCGTTGGATTGTTGGTCAGCCTGGTTGCAGCTGCGTGTAGTAGCTCCGCTCAGGCGCCAACGGATTCTGTGACGCCGGCGACGGTGTCCGACGGCCAGAGCGATGATGAGGCCGCCGCGTTCTCCTTGGGTGAGCGCGAAGCCAGCTTTGGAGCCGGCTCTCTTGTCATTGCGGCGAGCAAGGTGGCCGAGCGGTTGGAGAATCTGTCGGGGCCATGGTTCTTCTTCCCGCACTACACCTATGAGCCAGTTCCAACCGAGTGCGGCTACGCAACACCGTTGGCGCTCGAAGGGGCCATTCAATCCCGCGAGAGTCCAACCGATGCGCCCTTTGGTGATCAGGTTGGTGTGTTTGTGCAGGTCTACGCCGACGAAGCAACTGCTGCCGAACAGGTCGCCATCTTGAATGGGCCCCAATCGTCGGCATGCGATGCCGCCGGCGTTGCTCGACTCGAAGAAGAACTTGCGGGGCCTCGCGATATTCCCGGCGCAAAGTTTGATGTGGGTGATGGCAGGGGCCTGATGACCGACGTTCCGTTCGACCATGAGAATGCGGCAGCGCGTCGATTTGTGGGCAAGGTATCTATTGGCGACGAAGAGCGTGAACTCGAGAACATCGAGTGGATCGCAGCAACAGGCCCCATGGTTGTCCACGCCTCGGCAATGTCGCTTACCGGCAGAGCCGAAGAACTCGTGGTCGAAATGGCCGAAGTACTGCTTTCCGAAGAGTTCCCGGTCGCCGTGATTGACGCATCGATTGATGAAGCGGTCGACGCCAGTCGTCGGGCAGTGGTGCCGAACGATGCGCTTCCCTCCTATTACGAGGAGACCTCGCCCCTTACGTTCGCGACATCATCGCCCGAAACGGCCTGCTACAACGTGCTCCCCGATTTCTATGCCACTGGACCAAGTTGGCAGGCCATCACGCCAGGGGTCGGCGGGAGCCAAGTGCAACAGGCCACGATGATTTTCTCCTCGCAAGACCAGGCGGCGAAAGCCCGCGCTGATTTAGTTGAACAGGGAACCGATTGTTTCGAGGAGTTGGTCGGGCTGTCCGAGCCGATGTTCACATTGGTCGGGGAAGCGATAAACACCGAAACGGTTGCCACCCGTGAAGTTACGACTCTTGAGCTCAACTATGTGCAAAACATCAATGGTGAAGAGTTCGATGCCGACGTGCAGATGTCGCTCGTGCAGGACGGTCGATACGTGTTTGTCTGGGAGTTCTTTGGATTGGCCGGCGATTCGCCAAACCTGGCCGAACTGGCTGCGCTCTCCGCCGACCGGGTGACGCCATGATCTCCCGTTTGAAGAGCTCTCGAGCGCTTGTTGGCGAGATCGTCTTTCTCGCCGTTCTCTTTGCTGTCTGGCTTGCGATCTATTTCGGTCTCACCTCGAGTCTCACCGGACTCTCGCCGGCAGGTCGAGCGCTGTACCTGGTCACGTGGTTCACCGACGGCTCGCTTTGGGTCGGCTTTGTCTTAATGACCATCGCCGCGCTCTTGGTGCCGGTTCGTCACGTCAATCCAGTCTTTGCGCTTATCGCTGCGAGTTTGTGCATCACCGTGGTGCACTACCGCTATCCGCTTCTGGGCACGAACAGTGTTGTGCAGTTCGTCATCTTGGCCGCGCTGGCGTCGTGGGCGGCGTGGAAGGTGGAGCGTTGGTGGTTTGTTATTCCGGTGCTGGCGCTTCCAATCGTGGCGCTCGGTATTCGAACGTTTCAGATTAATGACCGCTTCGAAGCCATCAACGCGGCCCCATCGACGAGTCTGTTGTCGGCGAGCCGAATCGCTCAAGAGGTCATGTTGTACGTGGTTGCCGTGGGGATTGGGCTTGCGGTGCGTCGTTTGGGTGAGCAGTCGGCCGAGCTTGAGGAACGCAACGCCGAGCTCTTGGTCGAGCGGGCAAACACCGCCGTCAACGCAGTGGTGGGGGAGCGGTTGCGGATCTCGCGTGAGCTTCACGATGTTGTCGCCCATCACGTCACCACCATGACGGTGCATGCTGGTGCGGCCCGTCAACTCATCGATACGGCACCGGAGAAGGCCACCGACTCGCTGCTTCACATCGAGTCCGCTGGCCGTAGCGCCGTGAACGAACTTCATCAACTCCTTGGTTATTTACGCGGCGACCAAGTTGAGGATGGAACAGCTGGGGTCGAGTCGGACAAGGCCGACCGGGCCCCAACTCCTTCGCTCAAACACCTAGAACTGCTGCGGACATCGGTGGGTGGTGAGCTCGATTGTCGAATCACCATCGATGGCAATCTCGATATGGTGCCGCCTGCGGTCGACGTATCGGCATACCGGATCATCCAAGAAGCGGTAACAAACAGTCTCAAGCACAGCTCGGCGAAAGCGGCCGACGTGCACGTCACGGTGCTCGCCACGGCAGTGGAGCTTTCGGTGATCGATCAAGGCTCGAAAAAGATCTTCTCGACCAACGCAGGTGGCAAAGAGGCCGCCGGCGGGCATGGCGTTGTGGGCATGCGCGAACGGGCGATGCTGCATGGGGGCCACCTCGAAGTCGGCCCGGTCGATTCCACAAAAGGCGGCGGCTGGAAAGTGCACGCAGTATTACCCTTTGGAGCCTCATGACTGAACCGAGCAACCAAGTGATCCGCGTGGTGCTGGTCGACGACCAAGCAATGATCCGCGCTGGGTTCAAGCTCCTCATCGACAATCAGCCCGACTTCGAAGTTGTTGGTGAGGCCGAGACCGGGGCGAAAGCCATCGACGTGGTCAGACGGCTCCAGCCCGACGTGGTGCTGATGGATGTGCAGATGCCCGACATGGATGGCATCGCCGCCACCGAGGAGCTTCTTCGCGACGGTTCGCAACTCAAGATTCTGATCGTCACTACCTTTCAGCGTGACGACTATTTGTTCGACGCACTTCGGGCCGGGGCTAGCGGGTTTCTCCTGAAGACCTCGCCGCCTGAGGACCTCCTCGACGCCATTCGGGTGGTCAATGCGGGCAACTCACTTCTCGATCCGCTTGTCACCGGCCAAGTCATCGCCCAGTTCACCAACACCGGTCCAGGTGTCGCCAGATCCGAGCGGCTCGACGACCTCACCGATCGCGAACGCGAAGTTCTCGAGCAGTTGGCAGGTGGCTTGAGTAATGCCGAGATCGCCGAAGCGTTGTTTGTCGGAGAGACCACCGTAAAGACCCATGTGTCCAACGTGCTCAGCAAGCTCGCACTCCGCGACCGGGTCCAGGCCGTGGTATTCGCCTACGAACATGGCCTAGTGCGCCCAGGCGAGTAGCAGCCGGGAAACGTCTGACTTCTGAAATACCCTGCCCCGAGGGTGTGAGACGTCTCTTCCTCTCGTAGAATTGTCTCCTTCGGGGCTGTAGCTCAGTTGGCTAGAGCACCTGCTTTGCAAGCAGGGGGTCGTGGGTTCGATTCCCACCAGCTCCACGAAGAAGGATCGGTGCGGCTGCACCGGTTCTTCTTTACTTTTTGGGGTCAAGTGTGCCCCGCAGAAATCTGACCTATGAGCGCGCATGACGCAGCCATAAGGCAGGCTGCAGTATGGATCTTGCACTTTCAGGACGTCGGGCACTCGTCACCGGAGCATCGAGCGGTCTAGGGCTTGCGTGTGCCCAGTCGCTGGCGGCTGAGGGTGCCCAAGTTGCGATCGTT
>CALGZB010000250.1 GCA_937934655.1 uncultured Acidimicrobiales bacterium
ACCGAAGCCAACACGCTTGCGTCGGCCATCATGGCCGACCCCGAGGTTGCGCTCGACGTGCACGCCCGCGAAGAGCTGGGCATTGACCCCGATGACACCGGCGATCCCGCAGGCGCAGCGATTGCATCGTTCGCCGCGTTCACCATCGGCGCATTGATTCCCCTCATTCCCTGGTTCTTCCTCGATGGCGCTGTGGCTACCGTGCTCTCGGTAGCTCTCGGCATCATCGCCTCGGCCATCGTCGGCGTGGTGCTCGCCAGCTTCACCAAACGATCTGCCACACGAACCGCAGCTCGCCAAGTCGGATTCGCCGCCGCCGCTTGCCTACTGACCTTCGCAATCGGCTCGCTCTTCGGCGCAACGGTTACCTGATTCAGGCTCGTTTGCCGAAAAGCTCCACAACCAACTCGAGCCCGCGGGTCACCATGCGAACGTTCTCCCCTTGCCGGCGCAGAAGCATCAACCGCACAACGGCGGATGTATCGCGGACCTTCACGTAACGAAGCCCAGGCGGCTGAAAGGTCCGCACCCCGGCGGGCACAACCGCAACACCTTCGCCCGCTGCCACCAGACCGAGGATCGACGTGTACTCGGTGGCCTCGATGATCGGTGAATAGCCAACACCTGCCGTTGCGAACATGCCCAGCAGCTCGGCATGCAGCGTTGGCGACACGGAGCGATCGAAACCGATGAAGCTCTGGCCCTCAAGGCGACGAAGCGTCGTGGTGGCTTGCTCGGCAAATTGGTGACTCGACGGCACCGCCAGGTACAGCTGCTCGCGGAGGATCTCGGTGGCGGCGATTTTGACGCCATCGCCCAGGGTGCGGCCGATTCCGAGGTCGATCTCGCCATCGAAAAGAGCGGCGTGTTGCTGATCCGACGACAAGCTACGGAGCTCGAATTGCACCTCGGGCCACCGCTGGCGATATTCGCGAAGAAAGCGCGGCATCACTTCATAGGCCGACGAATCGACGAAACCCAGACGAAGGGTTCCGCCATCGCCCGACCGATGATCGTCAAGAAATCGGTCTACCGAGTCGGCGGTGGCCAACAACCGCCGAGCCTGAACCAGAAACGCGGAACCAGCCTCCGTCAGATTCACGCGGCGAGTACTGCGGTCGAACAGCGTGATGTCGAGCTCTTCCTCGAGTCGACGAATCTGCTGACTCAGCGGCGGCTGGGCCATGTGAAGCCGATCGGCCGACCGGCCAAAGTGCAGCTCTTCGGCAACGGTGACGAAGTAACGAAGGCGCCGAAGGCTCAGCTCACTCTGTTGCATATTGATTGATAGTAGATGCATATCAATCAAACCAATATTGATACTTCACCCAAAGGAGAGCCGCTCGTAGGCTGACGGCATGACTCCCCTCCGCGAAACCTTGAAGAAGGTCAAAAGCGACCCGACCAAGCCCCCGCGATATTCCGCCGCTGGCCTCTTTGTGAAAGGTGCGAAGTCCGAAGAGTGGCCTCGTGTCTGGCGCGACGTCGACCTGAAGAAGTCCTACGACGTAGTCATCGTCGGCGGCGGCGTGCATGGTCTTGCCACCGCCTACTACCTCGCCACCAACCACGGCATCACCAACGTGGCAGTGCTTGAGAAGGCCTACTTGGGCAGTGGCGGCTCGGGCCGAAACACCGCCATCGTGCGCTCGAACTACCTCACGCCCGAGGGTGTTGCCTTCTACGACCGCTCGCTCACGCTTTACAACACGATGTCGAACGATCTCAACCTCAACGTGATGTTCAGCGAACGTGGTCACATGACCTTGGCCCACACCGACAGCGCCTTGCGCACCATGCGCTGGCGGGCCGAGGTGAACAAGCTTCAGAACATCAACAGCTCGGTCATCGACCCCCAAGAGGTAAAGAAGCTGGCGCCAAGTCTCGATGTGTCGCCCAACACTCGGTACCCCATTCAAGGCGCGCTCTACCACCCTCCCGGCGGCACAATCCGCCACGATGCTGTGGTGTGGGGTTACGCCCGAGGCGCCGACCATCGCGGCGTCGAAATGCACCAGCAGACCGAAGTGCTCGACATCATGGTCGAAGGCGGCGAAGGGCCCGACGGCAAGGGTCGCGGTGGCAAGGTCACCGGTGTTCGCACCAACCGAGGCGACATCTCGGCGCCCATCGTCGTCAACTGCACCGCCGGTTGGGCCACGCTCATCTCTGACATGGCCGGGGTCAAGCTGCCCATCAATACCCACCCGTTACAAGCAGCGGTAACCGAACCGGTCAAAGTCTTCCTACCCACGGTTGTGGTTTCGGGTTCGCTGCACGTGTACGTCAGCCAAACCGACCGCGGCGAACTGGTCTTCGGCGCATCGGTCGACCCGTTCGCCACATACTCCATGAAGGGCTCGCTCGAATTCACCGAGGAGTTGGCCGGCCATGTGCTCGAACTCATGCCCAACATCGGCCGCATGCGGCTGCTTCGCCAGTGGGCCGGGCTCTGCGACATGACCCCCGACTATTCGCCCGTCATGGGCTTCACCCCGGTCGAAGGCTTCCTCTGCGATGTCGGCTGGGGAACTTACGGCTTCAAAGCCGGCCCCGTATCGGGCGAACAAATGGCCGAGTGCATCGCCACCCAGTCCGTACCCAAACTCATCGCCCCCTTCGAACTCTCCCGCTTCGAGCGCGGCGACCTCGTCGGCGAAAAAGGCGCAGCGGCGGTAGGCCACTAGATGTCTGGATCTTTGGCTCGGCCTGCACCTGGCGGCGCTCTGCCTGTACTTCGGGCTCGGCGCCGCGTCGGTTTTTCGCCTGCGGACTCTTGGCTTGCACCTGGCGGCGACGCTTCGTTTCAACCTTGCTCGGGCCTGCGCTTCGGGGCCCGGACTACTGCACTCCGTGCAGGCCGTTCTGGCGCCACGGAGGCGCTTTTACCGGCGCTCCCTTTGCCAACATTTCGCTCTCGTTCTCGCTTTGAAAGTCCTACCCCATGATGCTTGTTCCTTGTCCGCATTGCGGGCCCCGTAATAACTCTGACCTTCGCTACGTTGGCGAATCGCACGCTCGGCCGAACCCCAACGAGGTCACGCCCGAAGAATGGCGCGCCTACCTGTACTGGGAAGACAACCCAGCCGGATCGTTGCGCGAGACCTGGTACTGCCGCGCAGGCTGCCGTCAGTACTTCACCGCGACTCGCAACACGTCGACCAACGAGTTCGAAAACCATCCACTGCCCGGCAACAAGACCGGAGCCGTCGACCCGAGCTTCCACTACGTCAGCGAATCAAAAAGCGAGGCACCCCAACAATGACTCGTCTTCCTGTTCAACCAGGTGAGGTCATCGACCGCACCCAACCGCTGAGCTTCGACTGGAACGGCGACCGCCTCACCGGCTTCGCTGGCGACACCATTGCGTCGGCCATCATGGCCAACGGCAACCGGATCCTTTCCCGCAGCATGAAGTACCACCGCCCCCGTGGTCTTCTCACCGCCGACTTCTGGGACCCCAACTCGTTCGTGCAGGTGGGCGACGACCCCAACGTTCGCTCGGCGCACCGCCTTGTCGAAAACGGCATGGACGTCTCGGCGCAAAACGTGTGGCCGTCACTCGACTACGACGTTAAAGCTGCCAACGGCATGGTCGGCCGGTTCCTCACCGCCGGCTTCTACTACAAGACCTTCATGAAGCCAGCGAAACTGTGGCCCGCCTATGAGAAGGTGCTCGCCCAGTTCGCGCCCGGCGGCAAGGTCGACCTCAACACACCGCACATGTACCACGACAAACGGTACGCCCACCCCGACGTCCTCGTCGCTGGTGGCGGCCCCGCCGGTATGGCCGCAGCGCTCGGTGCTGCCGACGCAGGCGCTCAGGTCATGCTCGTTCACCACGAACATCAGCTTGGCGGATCGCTGCTCTGGGGAACCGAGGACCAACGAGCCTCCGCCGCAGAACTCGCAGCATCTGTTACCGCACATGAGAACATCGAAGTTCTCATTAACTCCACCGTCACCGGCCGCTATGAAGACAACTGGTGCTCCATCGCGCAGCGCAGTCACCACATTGCGGTCGAGCGCCTCATCAAGGCCCGAGCCAAGATGCTCGTGGTTGCACCAGGCCTCATCGAACGCCCCTACGTGTTTGCCGGAAACGATAAGCCCGGCGTCATGCTCTCCGGAGCAGCTCAGCGCCTCATCAACATGTACGCCGTGAAACCAGGCCAACGTGCCGTGGTGTTCACCGCCAACACCGACGGCGACAACACCGTCGCCGACTTGGAACGGGCCGGCATCGACGTCGCTCGCGTGGTCGACGCCCGCACTGGCGGAAACATCGTCGCCGCAAAGGGCGGCGCAAAGTCGGTCGAAGAAGTCGAGCTCGGCGATGGCACCACCGTCGAGGCCGACCTGCTCATCACCGCCGTTGGTTGGACAGCACCCACTTCACTGTTGAACCTGGCGGGCGATCGCCCTACCTATGACCCAATCGCGGCACGGTTCTTCTCCAGTCAACTACCCGACAACATTCTCGTGACCGGCGGAATCGCGGGCGACGGAAGCACCGAAGAGCTGGTGGCCCACGGCCGAAGCACCGGCGCACTCGCAGCGGCCCGCGCCACCGTGGTGGCCGCCACGCTGCAGAAGCTCACCACACGAGCAACCGACTATGACGGTGACGTTCCCGGACTTCCCGCCGACCAGCGCCAGCCACTCGAGCGCGATCCGCACCCCGAGCTTTACCGCTCGACCACCCACGGGTTGGTCGACTACAGCGAAGATGTCGGCTCGAAAGACCTCTTCTCCGCAGCCAAAGAGGGCTACGACTCGGTCGAGCTCATCAAACGGTTCACCACCGCAACCATGGGTCCGGCCCAGGGCAAGCTCGAAACGGTCAACACCGTTGCGGTGCTCGCCGAAGCCCGAGGCGAAACCATCGCCGAGGTAGGCACCACCGTGTGGCGCCCCCCGTATGCCCCGATCACACTCGGCGCCTTAGGCGGACGAATCTTCGAGCCGGTTCGCGTCTCGTCGATTCAGCCGTGGCACGAAGCCAACCGGGCAACACCGATTCTGGCCGGACAGTGGGTTCGCCCCGAGCACTACGGCAACCCCAACGCCGAGGTTCGCAACACCCGCGAGAACGTCGGCATCATCGATGTCACCCCACTCGGCAAACTCGATCTCCGAGGCGCCGACGTTCCCAAGTTGCTCAGCATGCTCTACACGAACAAGTGGATGCAGCTGCCTGTCGGTGGCGTTCGCTACGGCGTCATGTGTGCCGAAGATGGCGTGATCATGGACGACGGTGTCACCGGCCGCATCGACGACGATCACTACATTATGACCACCACCAGCTCGGGTGCTGGCGGTGTTTGGGAGTGGGCCGAAAACTGGCTGCAAACCGAACACCCCGAATGGGACGTGCATATCACCCCGGTCACCACGGCATTCACCAGCATCAATGTGGCCGGACCAAAGTCTCGCGAGTTGCTTGCACGACTCACCGATGTCGATCTCGACCCCGACACCTTCAAGTACATGCAGCTCCGTACCGGCACCGTCGCCGGCATCGACAACTGCTTCATGTGGCGAATCGGTTTCACCGGCGAACTGTCGTTTGAGCTGCACGTGCCGTCGGGCTACGGCCTCCATGTTTGGGAGACGCTGCTCGCCGAAGGTGCCGACCTTGGCATCAAAGCGTTCGGTCTCGAAGCCCAGCGCATCATGCGACTCGAGAAAGGCCACTTCATCGTCGGCCAAGACACCGACGGCCTCACCAAGATGCCGAGTGTCGGCATGAACGGGCTCATCAAACTCGACAAAGAAGACTTTGCCGGAAAGGCAGAGTTGGCTGCATCGATCAACCGCACCGACCTTCCCCAGGTGGTTGCGATTCAAACCACCGATCCGACAATCGTGCCGTTCGAAGCCAGCCAGATCGTGCGAGCTGGCACCAACGAGATCATCGGACGCATCACGTCTTCTCGGATGTCGCCAACGCTCAACCGCTCGATCTGCCTCGGCCAAGTTTTGCCCGAAGCCGCCGAACCCGGCAGCACCCTCACCGTGGTCATGACCACCGGCGAACGCATCACCGCCAAAGTTTTGGAACACCACGCCCACTACGACCCCGAAGGAACCCGACTCCGTTCCTAATGCTTCGCCTCCGGCTCGCACGCTTCGCTCTCCTTCTTCGCTCCGCCTCCGGCTCGCACGCTTCGCTATGTCTCGTTAGCTGCGATCTCGGCCTCCGCTAGCGCTGCGGCACGACTCCGATCGCTTTCTCCAACTCTTCTACCTATCTCCAGCCCACCAGTTCCTCTTCTCTCGTCTCTAGGAATCCCTTATGCCCGAGTTCTCCTCTTCTGTTCTGAAGTCTTATCCGGTTGGGACCTCCGACCTTTCGCTTGCGGATGTCTCGGCCACTACGAAGGCGCTTATCCGAGCTCCTCGGGGTAGCGATGCGGCAGCAGCGCTCGGCGTGGCTTTCGGGTCGAGCCGAGTTGTCGACGGCACCCTTGTGGTCGGCATTCGTCCTACCGAATGGCTTGTCCTCGGCCCCGAAGACGCCGTTTGGTCGTTCGCCGATGCCATCGACAGCACCGGGCACGTCAGCAAGATCAACTTCACCCACGGCCGGGCTCTGTTCCGGATCACCGGCGAACAAAGCCCACGGGTCCTCGAGAAGATCTGCAGCCTCGACTGGGCGGACAACATGATGCCCGATGGTGCCGCAACGTCGGCGTCGGTCGCCAAGGTCACCTGCGACATCGTCCGCAACGATGCTCTTCCGAACGGCACTGAGGGTGTCCGCTCCTACTTCTTGGCAAGCGACCGCTCATCAGGGCAGTACCTCTTCGACGCCATCATCGACGCCGGCGATGAATTCAACATAGGTGTTGTACCCGGCTGATTGAGCCTGAGTCGGCCCTTTCTGGGAAACAGGCCGACAGCTACAATTGAGCGACGTGGCCAATCCCCCCATCGAGCACGAGAATCCCGAGCCCGCACCTCGCGGCGTCTCGCGTCGCGCGCTCTTGGCCGGCGGACTCGGCACAGCCGGAGTCGTTGGGGTCGGGGCCTATCTCGGACGCAACCGAATCGGGAGATTCGCCCGGAGCAACGAGACCGATGATCCATTCTTTGGCAGCCTGCCGTTCGCCGACGATGTCAACAAGCAGATCAAGGGGTTCGCTTCAGCCGACAGTTACCAGGCCGGCGACACACTCGAACTCTTCGTATCGGTAGCCGGCGGCGGTTCGTTTTCGGTTGAAATTCTCGAAGCCGGTTGGTTCGATGGTCAGAACCATCGCATCGTGCACGACGTGTCGGTTGAAGGGATCGAGCAACCCGGCGAAGTCATCGACGCTGCAAGCGGCACCGTTCGCTGCCCATGGGTGTCGAGCTTCTCGATGCCGGTGCCCGCCAGCTGGTCGAGCGGCGTCTACTTGGCGCTGCTTCGACGCGACGACGGTTTCGCAAACTACGTACCCTTTGTCATTCGCGATACCCAGCCGTCTGCCGACATCATTTACGTCCACCCGACCTCGACCTACCAGGCATACAACGCCTACCCGATTGGGGCAGGCGGCAAGAGCCTCTACGACTACAACAGCAGCCCCGAACCCACATCGGTCGGTAACACCCGGGCGTACACGGTGTCCGGCAATCGCCCCTACGACCGGACGGGCGACGGTGGATTCTTTGTGTTCGGACTCGCCGGACTGTTGTGGCTCAGCCGCAAAGGCTGGAATGTCACCACGTTGAGCACCACCGACGTGCACCGCAACCCCGAACTCCTCCTGGGCGCGAAGTGCGTGATCTCGGGCGGCCACGACGAGTACTGGACCTCGACCCGCTACGACGCCTTCATCGCCGCACGAGAAAGCGGAACGTCGCTGCTTTTTGTGGGCGCCAATACCGCCTACTGGCAGATCCGGTACGAGGAAGACGGCGCAGGTTCGCTCCGACCCGATATCACTTGCTACAAATCCGACATCGACGACCCAAAGAAAGACCCCGACGACGTCACTACCCTCACCCGTCAAGCTGGCCGCCCCGAACAGGCGCTGGTAGGTATCGGCCTTATGAACGTGATCGAGGACACCGAGGACCTCGACCAACGCGACGACTTCATCGCCGAGAACACCGACCATTGGGCCTACGCCGATACCGGTATGAGCGACGGCGATGTTGTGCCCGGCATCCTTGGCAACGAAACCGATGCCCGCGACCCAGTACAACCCCTCCCCGATTCGACCAGCTTTGTTCGACTCGGCATGGGAACAGTGAGTGGCGACATGGGCGACACCATCGCCGAAACCATCCTGTACGAGACCGACGCTGGCGCTCTGGTTTTTGCGTCCGGCACGCTCGCCTGGGAAGAAGCCCTCGACCTCAACCACCCGCTCTACGACGAACGTATCGACCAACTCACCAGCAACATCGTCAACCGAATGCTACGCAAAAACTAAGAACGCGGGGCCGACCCGTTCGCTCCGCTCACTCTGGGAGTTTGGCGAAGCCAAACTCCGTAAGCAAGCGAAGCGAGCGACCCGGGCAGCTCTTCTGTCAGCTAGGACGGAAGATCTACTCGCATGGAACTGCGCGTGGGGGGTCTAGCTTGCCGTTCCGAACAACACCGGCTGTGGTGTGTCGCTGTTTGCAAGATCCATATCGTTGGCGAAGACGACGACACCGTCGCTTCCAACCATGACGCTGCTCACCGCCATGCCGTCGAGGGGCGTTGTGCCGAAGCTCATGCCATCGGAGCTAAAGAGCACGATCGAGTTCGCTTGTCCGTACTCACCGACGTCTTCCCACTCCAAAGCCACTACAACCACGCCGTAGTTACCGACGAATACTCGCTCGGCAACAAAGCCGGAAACATCGATGCCCGGCGCAAGCGACTCGATCGAAAGCCTCTCGGCACCGTTCGGACCGTTGCGGAGGATGGAGTTCTGGTCTCCGTCCCAATCGAGCGAGAAGCTCATGCCGTTGAAGGTCTGCGGAGTGCTACCCCACGGTTTGGTGGTCGCCGTCCAGGCCGTGCCGTCGGTCGAGGAATACACGGTGACATCGGGAACCTGTGAATCGTCGTTGAACTCGGTCCAGATACCGTCAAACTCAACTTCGAAGCTGGTGCCATCAAAGGTCACCTTCCGGAGCCAACCGGCTTCGCCAACAGCGAAGCGTCCCAGGTTCTGCACACCGTCATCGGTAAGCAGGTAGCCGGCGGTCGAACCGCTCCAGCTCTCGGGAACCGTCACACCAAGCTCCGCCCAGGTGACCGACTCGATATCCTCGTCGTTGAAATCACCATCGTCGTAGCCGAGGATGGGGCCACAGCCCGATTCCTCGAGCCAGGTCATGTATTCCGTCTCCATAACTTCGTAGTCGTCGTCACCAGCGGTCTCGTAGAATTCTTCAGACCGCTCATTGAGAGCTCGCTGACCACTCAGACACTCGCCGTAGGCCTGGCAACCGTCGGCCGCAGTGACTGCGGCAGTTGCCTCACTAGCAGCCTCTTCATACAGAGCGTCGAGCTGCGCATGAAGTTCATCCGCACGAGCTTGTTGCTCAGCAGACAGCTCGTCGAAAGGACCATCGGTTTCGTCAACCGGGTTTATCGTTTCGTAGATTCTGGAGAGTTCTGCTTCGATTTCGGCAAAGCCGGCCGAACGCTTGCTCATCTCGTCGTCGAAAAGCTGCGCACAGGGCGAAAGCACATATTGATCAGGAATCCAAGAGATTCCTTCGGTACTGATGTTGACGATCCCGTCGGTCTCCTGATCGATGTCGAGCCCAGCATTCTTGGCAAGCTCAATCGCTTCGTCCCATGGGACTTCCGCATGAGCGCGTGCCACAACGAAGGTCGTCCCGTTCTGGGTATCGATCTTGATGTCGTGGAACGGCCAGGCGCTTGGGTCGGCACCGAACTGCTCGGTGAGGTCCAGGTCGGTCCATGTCCAGTTCTGACCACCATCGTTGGAGCGGCCAATCGCCGGCGTGTCAGAGGTCTTGGTTCCGGTACTGACGGTGTAGAGCACACCTTCGTCAACCGACAGACCCGAGATGAATCGGTCGCCGAACGACGTGTTGCTCCACTCTGAGCCGTCGTACTTGTACAGCGTGTTTGGGAGGTACGCGTCGTAGTCGTTTGGGGCGGCGCGTCCTGGGGCGGTTGAGAGCATGTAGTAGGCGTCGCTCGTGATGACGCCGGTGCCGTAGACACCGAAGCCGCCAGGGCTGGCACCAGATGCAATGTTGACGAAGTCGAGCGGCGAGCCAGCCACAACTTCGCCGTCGGTTAGCTCAGCATCGGCTGCTTGCTCAGGGATTTCGGCATCAGTTGCTTGCTCATCGGTCGCTTCGGTATCGGTCGCTACCGGAATGGGAGCGTCGTTGCTGGTGGCGATGAAACCACCGACCCCAAGAAGCACCATGGCTACAACTGCGGTCATCCCGGCCATGCGCCGCTGTCGACGCTTCGCTGAACGGCTCGCGATGTGATCGACGCCAGCGGGTTCGATGTCGATCTGGGCGCCTTGGTTTTGCAGTTCGTGTTTTAGTCGGTCTTCAAAATTCATGAGTCGTTGCTCTCTGCTTGTGCCGTCTCGATCAATGGAGACGTGGAGGTGTCGGAGTCGCCGAGCTCGACACGAAGACGGGTAAGGCCTTCGGCCAGGCGGCTCTTGACCGTGCCGTCGGCAAGGTCGAGCGCTTCAGCGGTTTGGGCGGTTGACCAGTCGAGGAGGTAGCGACACACCACGACGGATCGGTACTTGATATCGAGATCCTTGAGCGCAGCGTTTAACGCCACATCGGTGGTCTGGGGAAGCACTGCTTCATCTGCCGACCATGGCAGTCGCCGATTTAGTCGGCGGTGCCAGCTTCGGCCCCAGTTCAACCCAACCCGGTACACCCAGCCCGAAGGGTTCGCATACGTTGACACGTCGTGCCAGCGGTCGAACGCTCGGGTCATTGCCTCATCGGCCGCTTCCTGGCCCCATCCTGGATCTCCCAGGGTGATGCTCAGTGCTCTGACGATGGAGGTATAACGAGCGTCGTAGAACGAGGCGAAATCGCTCTCGCGCAGCACGACGCTTGTGGTGTCCGCACTCTCGGATTTTGCCGTCGTCATCGACGGCACCTCCAGCAGTAGTTCCATGTCCATCAAACTCTTTGGCGACATGTTTGGTTCGGTACTTCAGCAACTTTTCTCAGAAATTCTTGTTCGCACTGTCTCGTTCTCGGGCGAAAGTGCTGCCGCAGCACGCAGAGATTCGCACGCAGCAGCTCTCTGACCAGCTTGTTCTTGCACTTCTGAGAGATTCACGAGAGGCTCGATGTTGTCGGGAAGAAGCTGCACCGCCCGCTGCAACCGCGGGATGGCTTCGGCGTATTCACCGTTCAGAGCCAGCGCAATGCCGTATTTTTCCTGCATTCGCGGGTTGTTCGGATCTACCCGTTCAAGATGCGCAAGCGAGACGAGAACCGCTTCAAGCGGATCCGCCGAGGTCGAAAACGAGGAGGACTCGAGCTGAACGGTTGCTTGTTCCACCAACAGCGCAGGATCGTTCGGCGAAATCGACAAGCCATCGGCCAGGCGCACCAGTGCTCGTTCAAATCCATCGGGCAGTTCTCGCTGCGCGATGCGAGCCGCGACGAAGTCATATCGGATCGAGTCGGGACGCAACGAGCGGGCCGAGTCGGCAAGGTCGAGCGCCACCGTATTGCTGGGTTCATCGACGGCTTGGCTAATCCGATGATCGGCAAGAACATCGAGCCCGCCGGCAAAGAGAGCAACGAAGGCAAGCGCGCCGGCACCGATTGCCCCGGCGTCTAACGCAACCGGAGGCAGGCTGATCGCCCACGGATTCGGCTGCGAATCTCGGCTGGATGCTCGAGCAACGGCAAGACCGGCAATGATCCAAAAGAGTGGGTCGAGTTCGGCCAGTGGAAACAGAAACAGCTGCTGGACGAGGTACCCAATCGCGCTGGCGCCGATCGCCACGTCGACCCAGTTGTCGGAGCCGGCGGAATTGCTTCCACGAAGGAGCACGACGCAAGCCCGAACGATGACGATGGCTACAAAGAGATAGCCGGCAAGGCCAATCCAGCCACCAGCGAGCGCGGTATCAACTATCGAGCTGTGCGCACGGTCGGTAAACACAACCCGCCCGTAGTCGATGACGTACTCGGTATCGACGAACTCGCCGAACCGGGTCCGGTACGTTTCGGGGCCGAGCCCAACGAGGCCTCCGGCCTTCCCGCCCGACCCCAGGGTGCGGAGCCCAACCTGCCACTCGTCGCTGCGACCAGCGACCACACCATCGAGATCGGTAAGGCTCCACGCCCGTTGTCGAAGCGCCGGGATTGCGGCAACACCGACAACAACCGCGGCGACGAGGCCCAACAATCGGATGTGGTCCGACTGGCGCATACCTGCCAAACGGGATCGGTTCGCCAACAACACCACGACCACGGCGATCACGGCGCCAACCCACGCGCCACGAGACTGCGATGCGGCCAACATGACAACACCCCCCAACGAAGACAACGCACCAACTATCCGTTTCCAGGTGGGGTACCGGCTCTCACACGCAAGGGCTGCGGCCAGTGGGGTGACAAGGACAGTGGCAGCACCCAAGTACGCCGGTTGCCCGAAAGTGCTGCCAATACGACCGCCGGCGAAATCACTTTCGAATCCCGAAATGCCAAGCAACTCCAGAATTCCATACAACGCCACAACCAAAAGACCAGCCGACGTAGCTAGAACGAACGTGTCGACCTTGCCGCGGATCTGGTGCGACTCAGAACCCTCTCTACCGGAACCGTCTCCACCCGGTCCAGAGAACCAGAGCATCGACGCCCCAAAGATGCCGAAGAAGATCAGCCACGTCACCAGGCCGAGGTGCCGGTCGGGGGTGCCGACCACTGCGTGCCACCGATCGTCTGAGAGCGCCGTCGAGAGAGTGAGGCCACCTAGAAGCACGCCCCAACCAATCCAAAGCAACGGATCGATCCGGGTCGTCGCCGCTCCCGATGACGACGCCCCCGCAAGCGTTCTGGCAATCGCAACCAGAGATAGGACGCTAAGGAGCGCCCAGTGGAACGGGCCAAACCGGTCCCACCCCCACGGGTCCATCGCTACCAGAGCGGCTACGCTCACTAACGCGAATCTCAAGACCCTGAGGGTATCGGCGTCTAGGGTCACAAGACCGGCGGCGCAAGTTCAGGAGACCAAAGACATGTCATCAACGAGCCCGGCCGGGCTACCGCGCCGGTTCGCCGGATGGCGCATGTTGGGCTTCGCCACGGCAGCGCTGGTGCTCACGACGCCCGGTCAGACCATTGGCGTGTCATCGTTCATCGACGACATGATCGAAGACCTCGACGTCAGTCGGTCTGCGTTGTCGGCCGCCTACCTCATCGGCACACTCACCGCTTCGACGATGATGCCCACCGTGGGCCGATGGATCGATCGTCGCGGCATTCGCCACACGATGATGGTCATCGGCATGGCCTTCACCATCGCCATTACCTTCGCCGGGTTCGCACAGAACATTTGGATGGCCGGCATCGCCTTTGTCGGGCTCCGCATGTTCGGCCAAGGATCGTTGACCCTTATCGGCGACACCACCATCTCGTTGTGGTTTCAAGAACAACGCGGCCGGGCCTACGCCATCTCCATGACCGTTGCTTCGGGGCTGATGTCACTCAGCCCGCTCCTCATCTCGGCACTCATCGCGTGGGTCGGTTGGCGGCAAGCCTGGTGGGTGCTGGCTGCCCTCATCGCCCTCACGGTCGTGCCCATGGCGCGCTTTCTCATCATCGACCGGCCATCGGACATCGGCCAGATACCCGACGGCATCGAAGGCATGGCGGTCGAAGACTTCGTACCGCAACACTCCTTCACCGTGCGCGAAGCAACCCGAACGGCAGCATTCTGGAGCCTCATCTCGATCACCGCTCTGGCATCGGCGTTGTCGACAGCACTCACCTTTCACAACGTGTCGGTCATGGCCGAAGCCGGACTCACCGAAGGCGAAGCTGCGCAGATCTTCATTCCCCTAAGCATCGGCGCAGTCGCCGCCAGCTTCACCGTTGGATGGCTAACCGACCGGGTCAGCTCCCGAATCCTTATCCCTATTGCACCGCTTACCTTTGCCGTCGCCTCCCTTTTGGGCACCGTCGCTCAACCCGGATCCGCGTCGTTGATCTACGGACTCACACTCGGGTTAGCCGGCGGAACGGTTCGAGCACTCACCAGTGCGCTCCATCCGAAGTGGTTCGGCACCAACCACATTGGAGCGATCAAGGGCGTCGCCCAAACCGTGTCGGTCGCAGCATCGGCAATCGGTCCACTTCTCCTGTCGCTCGGCAACGACCTCAGCAATGGCTACCACCCAGCGCTTCGCGTCAGTGCCGGCATCGCCGTCGCCATCGCTCTCACAACACTGCTGGCGAAAGATCCCACCGTGGGCTTATCGTCGGGGGCGACGAACGTCGCCGAACACCATGCGTAGGCGCTCGGTATCGGCTACACATATCTCCATCAACTCCTGAAAGCGAAAACACCCATGGCTCAAATCACTCTTGGCGGAAACCCCATCAACACCGCAGGCGACATTCCTGCATCCGGCAACGCTGCACCTGACTTCACACTCACGGCCGGCGACCTTAGCGCCGTCACCAAAGCCGACTTTGCCGGCAAGAACGTGGTGCTCAACATCTTCCCAAGCGTCGACACCCCAACCTGCGCCACCAGTGTCCGCACCTTCAACGAGCGCGCTGCTGGCCTCGACAACACCACCGTGCTTTGCGTATCAGCCGACCTCCCGTTTGCCCAGGGCCGCTTCTGCGGTGCCGAAGGACTCGAGAACGTCTCGACCGCATCGACCTTCAAGAACCCTGAGTTCCTCGAGAACTTCGGCGTGTCGATGACCGACGGCAAACTCGCTGGCCTTGCCGCACGCGCCGTCGTGGTCATGAACGCCGAAGGCCAGGTCGTCCACAGCGAACTCGTCGCCGAAATCGCCGACGAACCCAACTACGACGCAGCAATTAGCGCGATTTCTTAGGGGTTAAAGAAAACACCTGGCGGCGCTGAGTTTTGGCGTCCGGGCACCACGCCGCTTAAACCCATGGCGGCTGGGGCCTGAACCGTACGTTGCCGCGACGTGTGCGTGTAGTAGGTGCGATAGCGCCCGGTCCGGGGCCTAGATTATTGGCCTCCGGCCGGGCCGTTGTCGGTTTCGCCTGCGGCGACGCCCTTCCCGAGTTTGCTCCGCAAACATCGAACGAACGGAGCGGCTCGCAGCGCGCCGGCTGCTTTTTCGTTCGTCGCAGGCTTGCAGACTGACCGGTTGCAGCGCACCGGCAGCGCCGTTGTCTTTGCAGGCTCTTTCCCAGAGCCTGCGACGAAACACGGTCAAAGCAAGAAGCGCGTTGGGTCAGCGCTGGGTGTCGGCCGCAGCGCCAGCGGAGGCCGAGGTTGTAGCTGGCGCCTCATAGCGGAGCGTAGAGCGCAGGAGCTTGCGACGAAGCGACCTAAATAATCGCGGTTTCTACGAAGG
>CALGZB010000251.1 GCA_937934655.1 uncultured Acidimicrobiales bacterium
ACACAAAACTCGGACACGTTCACAGACGAAGGATCGATCGACACGACCAGACGTTTCACACTCATAGGCACAACTCCAGGCATTCATAAACTGTGAGGTATGTCCCGCGACATATGTGAGGTATGTCCTGAAAGAACACACCAAAAGGGCGGTTTTCCACCTGGCACCAAATGGGTGGTTTGGTGCCAGGTGGAGGACTTTTCTTAGAGAGCCGCTAGAGAACTGACGAGCTGGTCGATCTCTTCTTCGGTGTTGAAGTAGTGCGGGGCTGCTCGGTTGAGCGGGCTGAGCTTCCGCGCTGTTGAGTCGAGCAGTGTGCTTTCGGGGTCGGAGGCTCCGATGTTGATCTTCTGTTCCCGTAGCGTTGCGGCGAGTTCGTAGGGATCTTGGCCTTCGATGGTGAAGGTGACGATGGCGCACTTCTGGTGGCCGAGATCAAAGAGCGTGGCCCCGGAGATCTGCGAGATCTTTTCTCGGAGTGATGCAGCGAGGCCCCACGCTCGATCTTGGATCGCCTCGATCCCGACATCGAGGGCGTAGTCGACGGCTACGCCGAGGCCGGCTCGAAGTGCGTAGGAGTTCTCCCATGTTTCGAATCGGCGGGCGTCGTCGCGAAGTTGGTAGCGGTCGGTGGCCACCCAGTCGGCGCCGTAGTGGTCGATGATCGCTGGTTCGATGCCGGCGTCTAGGTGCGACTGGCGCACGTACAGGAATCCAGTTCCGCGGGGTCCTCGCAGGAACTTACGACCGGTAGCCGAAAGGAAGTCGCACTGGAGCGCTTCGACATCGATAGGGGTTTGACCGGCTGCCTGGCATGCGTCGAGCAGATAGGTAATGCCATGTTCTTTGGCGATTGCGCCGACCTCGGCCGCAGGGTTCACGAGACCGCCGTTGGTAGGAATCCAGGTGATCGAGATCAGCTTCACCCTGTCGCTCTTGGCGGTCATCGAACGCAGTGCGTCGAGGTCGATTGCGCCGGCTTCATCGGAAGGGATCACGTCGATGACGATGCCGTCGCGTTTCTCCCGCTGAAGGTACGCGACATAGTTGGCGGCGTACTCGGCTTCGCACGTGAGGATGCGATCGCCCGGTTCAAACTCGAGAGCGTAGAACGCATGCGCCCAGCCGACGGTCGCGTTCTCAACGAGGGCGATTTCGGTGGGTGAGGCATTGATGAGCCGGGCCACCGAGTCGTACACACCTTCAAGGCTGTCGAGACGTGCGGCGTGCGCTTCGTAGCCGCCGATCTGGCCTTCGAGTCGGTGGTGATCGGCAAGCGCATCGATGACCTGTTGGGGCATCAGCGAGGATCCGCAGGCGAGCAGATGGTTGACGTGCCCGACGCCCGGGGTGTCGGCGCGGATCTTTTCGATATCGATCTCAGACATGGCGAACGTTCTAGCAGTGTTTGGATTCGTGCGGCCCAGCGTCCGGGTCCATCAACTCCAAGCAACTCCATCCGATCAGTGATCCGGCAGTAAGTTCCATAGACGAAAGCCGAGCTACCGAGGAATGAACTCATGAGCGACGAAACCAAGCATGGCGATCAGGTTGATCGTGGTGACGAGTGGCAGAAGCTTCGCGACGCTCATCTTCGGGAAGACCGACCGCCGTCATCAGCGCAAGGTGTTCACCACCTTGCGCTGCTGTCGAGCGATGTTGAGCGGACCATTGCCTTCTACCAAGACGTTCTCGAGTTTCCGCTCACCGAATTGTTCGAGAACCGGGACTATCAGGGGTCGACTCACTTCTTCTTCGATATCGGCAACGGCAACCTGCTGGCGTTCTTTGACTTCCCCGGACTCGACCTCGGCCCTTACGCCGAGGTGCTTGGTTCGATGCATCATCTGGCCATATCCGTCACGCCTGAGAAGCACGCCCATCTCAAGACCAAAATCCTGGAATCGGGGCTCGAACTCGACTTCGAGCACGAGACCTCCATCTACTTCACGGGACCCGACGGTGAGCGACTCGAGCTCATCGCCGACGAACTCGGGGTTATGTACGGCGAGAACGTGAGTTAGAAGATTGGGTAGCGCCGCCAGTTCCCCGTACGGTAGAACGTGTTCTAACTCGACAAGTGGGGGAATAGCCGTGTTTGACCTTTTGATTACCGGAGGCAAGGTCGTCGATGGGACCGGTTCGCCGGCCGTCGTCGCCGATGTCGCAATCTCCGATGGGATCATCGTGGCCATCGGCGAAGGCCTCGAAGGCGAGGCGACGCGCACTATTGACGCGACCGGTCGGCTCGTAACCCCGGGTTTTGTCGACTGCCACACGCACTATGACGGCCAAGTCACCTGGGACGACGAGCTCAACCCGTCGGCCGGACACGGTGTAACCACCGTTGTCATGGGCAACTGTGGCGTGGGTTTCGCTCCGGTTCGTCCGGGCCGCGAAGACTGGTTGATCCAGTTGATGGAAGGCGTCGAGGACATTCCTGGCACTGCGCTCACCGAGGGTATGAAGTGGGAGTGGGAGACCTTCCCCGAATACCTCGATGCGCTCGATCGTCGCAAGCTGTCGATCGACGTCGGCACCCAAGTGCCGCACGGTGCCGTACGTGGCTACGTGATGGGTGACCGTGGCGCCGCCAACGAGCCTGCCACCCCCGAAGAAATCGAAGAGATGCGAGCCATCGTGCAGGAAGGTATCGAAGCTGGTGCTCTTGGTGTCTCGACCTCCCGGGTGCTGAGCCACAAGGCGATGGACGGCGAGCCCGTTCCGGGAACCTTCGCCGCCGAAGACGAGCTCTACGGACTCGGCCAAGGCCTCGCCGATGCCGGCACTGGGGTGTTCGAACTCGCGCCAGCCGGCGTCGACGGACAAGACGTGGTGAAAGCCAAAGCCGAGATGGCGTGGATGAAGAAGTTGTCGGCCGACATTGGCCGTCCGGTTACGTTCGCAATGCTCCAGGTGGGCGCCGAGCCGAACCAATGGCGTGAGCTTTTGGCCGAATCGTTGGCGGCGTGCGATGAGGGCGCGCAGTGTTTCCCTCAGGTGGCAGCTCGGCCATTCGGTCTACTCATCGGGTTCCAAACCCATCACCCGTTCAAGAAGCGTCCGACCTACGTCGAACTCTCCAAGCTCTCGTTTGACGAGATGGTTGTCGAGCTCGCTAAGCCCGATGTGAAGGCCCAGATTCTTTCCGAGGAAGACCTGCCGTCAGACCCAAAGGTGCAGTTCGACGGCATCGGTGCCTTTATCGGCATGGCGATCGCCCAACTCTTTCCGCTTGGCGCAGAGCCCGACTACGAACCGCTTCCAGAGACGTCGGTTGCTGCTCGTGCCGAAGCTGTGGGCCAGGACCCATTCGACCTGCTCTATGACCTTCTTCTCGAGGAGGATGGTCGGGCGATGATGATGTTGCCCGCCTTTAACTACGTCGACGGCAACCATGACGCCATTCGCGAGATGCTCACCCATCCACAGTCGGTCTCGGGCCTCTCCGACGGCGGCGCCCATTGCGGCATGATCTGCGATGCGTCGATCCCTACCTACATGCTTACGCATTGGGCTCGCGACCGCAGTCGTGGCGAACAGCTCGACCTCGAATGGGTCGTGAAGAAACAAACGCTCGACACCGCAACGCTCTACGGACTCGGCGATCGAGGTTCACTCGAGGTTGGCAAGCGAGGCGATATCAACATCATCGACTTCGAGAACCTTCATCTCGGTGGTCCACGGCTGGCTTTCGATCTGCCCGCTGGCGGCCGTCGCTTGCTCCAGGAAGCCACGGGCTACGACTACACGATCGTGGCCGGCGAAGTTACCCGTGAGGATGGCGTCGACACCGGCGCACGTCCAGGTCGCCTTGTGCGCGGCGCGCGATGACCGACACCCCTGAGGTGTCTGCTCTTGAAGTGATTGCCTATGACGAGTTCTCGCTCTTCGCTGGCAACGCCGAGGACTATGGCCTCGCCTACGACGGACCCCCGATCGTTCGTCGAGAGTCCGTCGACCTCGGTGATGGCCGTTCGCTCAGCGCTCTTGTGTGGGGCGAGGCTCCACCGGAGTTGGTTCTTCTGCATGGCGGCGCCCAGAACGCCCATACCTGGGACACCTTTGCGATGGCCATTGGCCGGCCGCTGGTGGCAATCGATCTCGTTGGCCATGGTCACTCCGATGGGCCAGCCGATGGTGCTCGAAACTTGGTCCGAAACGCCGCCGATGTCGTAACCGCAATTCGTGCTCTTGCGCCCAATGCCTTGGCGGTTGTCGGCATGTCGTTGGGTGGACTCACGGCTACCGCAGTTGCTGCGGCCGCTCCCGATGTCGTTCCGAAGCTGGCGCTCATCGACATCACGCCGGGTGTTACCGCCGAGAAGGCAAAAGCCATCCATGCCTTCGTCAACGGTCCCGAAAGTTTCCAGAGCTTCGACGACCTCTTGGCGAGGACCATGGAGTTCAATCCAACCCGCTCCGAGTCGTCGCTGCGCCGAGGTATTCTTCACAACGCAGAGCAGCGGCCCGACGGAAGTTGGGTCTGGCGTTATGCCCGTCATCGCAGCGCAGAAATTCTCGAAGACTCTCCTGAAGAACCACTCGATGTCACCGTTCTCTGGGATGCCATCGAGGCAACGGCAATGCCCATCTTGTTAGTGCGAGGAATGGGTAAGGGTTCGGTTGTCGATGACGATGACGAAACCGAGCTCCTTCGCCGTCGTCCTGATGCGTCGATCGAACGAGTCGTCGACGCCGGGCATTCGATCCAGGGCGACAAGCCAGTCGAACTCGCCGCCATCATCGATGGGTTTGCGCCTGCTGTCTAGGGGCAGATCAACGAAAAGGCGGTAGCTTCGTTAGGTGGCCCCCCGCGAACGATTACGAAAAAACATCGTCAAGGCCGGCAAGTTTGCTGGCAAGACGACCAAGAAGGTTCGTCAGCGCGCCTCTGATCGTGGTTTGGAAGATCGGCTCCCGAATCAGCTGGCCGACAAGCTCGCTCCGCCTCGATCGCTCGAGGTCATTCAAGCCGAGCTCGACTCGCTCGTAGGGCTTACGTCGGTGAAGGAACAGGTCGCAACGCAGATCGCGTTCCTGCAAGTCCAGGACCGTCGCCGCGAATACGGCCTCGAAGACATCGCCACCAGTCGCCATCTGGTGTTCAAAGGCAATCCGGGTACCGGTAAAACCACCGTCGCTCGTTTGATTGCCGAGATGTACGGATCGATTGGCTTGCTCGAAAAGGGGCACCTTGTCGAGGTCGACCGGGCCGATCTGGTGGGAAAATACGTCGGCCACACCGCCTCCAAGACCAACAAGGCCGCCAAGCGGGCAATCGGTGGCGTGCTGTTCATCGATGAGGCCTATTCGTTGTCGCCCCCCGGGATTCCCACGAACGACTTCGGTGCCGAAGCGGTCGAGACGCTCATCAAACGAATGGAAGACAACCGCGAGAAACTTGTGGTTATCGTCGCCGGCTATCCGCGGCTGATGGAGAAGTTCCTCACCTCGAACCCGGGTCTCCGGTCGAGATTTGCTCGCGAGATCACCTTCCCCGACTACAGCACGAGCGAGTTGGTAGAGATCACTTCCAAGATCGCCGAAGACCTCGACTTCCACCTTGCTTCGGGCTGCGACGACGCACTCGAGAAGATCTTTCGTCGGGCTACCCGGAACGAAGCATTCGGCAACGCGCGGTACGCCCGAAACCTGTTCGAACAAGCACTCAACCGGCAGGCGGTGCGCCTTTCGACGGGCAACGTGGCCGCTCTCGACAAGAACGCCGTTACCGAAATCACCGTCGCCGACCTCGAAGAATCGGTGAAGGTCCTCGACGAGGCACCCGAAACCAAAGGCGACGCCCCTGCGGGCAAACTCCGCCGCATCTAGTTTCGTTTCGTGAATGCTGGTTTCGTTTGGTAGGAAACACCTATGCGCGCAGCTTTGTATGAAGGCCAAACTCCGACCCTCACCGTTATCGATGACTTGCAGGTCGAGGAACCCCGGGCCGACGAGGTACTGGTAAAGATCGCCAACTGCGGCATCTGTCATTCCGACCTTTCTTTGGTCGACCTCATGGCTGGTTCCGGCGATGTGTCGGTGCTCGGTCACGAAGCCGCCGGAACGGTTGCGGCCATTGGTGAGAGCGTCACCAGCTTGAGCGTTGGCGACAAGGTGTTGCTGACGCCACTCGCCCCCTGTGGCCGCTGCTACTGGTGTGTGCGAGGCGAGGCCACCGCTTGTAAGGATGCACAGCTGTTCTCAAGTGGTGTGCGCCCAGACGGTACAACGCCCCTGTCGCGTGGCGGATCGCCGGTGAAGCGAGGCCTTGGTGTCGGCGGCTTTGGCGAACACACGGTGGTGCGTGAGGCCGGAGCGGTAAAGCTCGACCCAGATACTCCGCTCGATATCGCCTGTGTCATTGGCTGTGCGGTGCAGACCGGGGTGGGTGCTGTCCTGCACTCTGCCAAGGTCGAGGCTGGCGCCACGGTCTTGGTTACCGGACTCGGCGGAATCGGAGCAGCCGTCGTACAAGGCGCCCGAATCGCAGGCGCATCGAGGATCGTTGTATCCGACCCGGTAGCCGAACGCCGTGAAGCGGCGATGCACTTCGGTGCAACGCACGCCATCGACCCTATGGCCGAAGAGGTCACCGCAAGGGTGTTGGATCTCACCGGAGGAATCGGCGTCGACTACTCATTTGAAGCCGCCGGAGTGTCGGCATTGGTGGCTACATGTCTCGAGAGCACCCGTGTCGGCGGCGCGGCAGTCATTGTCGGTGTCGATGCCACGCTGGCCTCGGCCGAGTTCCTGCCGGCAAGTCTGGTGACCCACGGCAAGTCGATCATCGGCTCGCTCTTGGGCCACTGCCACCCGCAGCGCGACATTCCGAAGTTCGTCGAGATGTGGCGTCGAGGTCAACTGGACCTCGAATCGATGATTAGTCACCGCTTCGATCTGGCTGACGCCAACGAAGGCATCGAGAACGTCCGAGCCGCGAACGGCCTACGGACGGTCCTCACAGTCGGCAACTGATCGGATTCCAGGCGCTTCTATCCGAGAGGCTTGAGGAGGACGACCGACTGGTAGGTCAAGTGCGCGTTGTCGGCGATGTCGACGACTTCGAAATAGCGGGCCCACGTCTCGCGGATGTACGCATCGGTAACCCACACGTTGCAGTTGTAGATGTCGGACTCCGACATTCGGAGCACAAGACGATCCTGCGTCATCGGTGAGTCAAAGATCGACCTATCGCCCGTGAGACTCTCGGCCTGCTCACTCGATCGGAGGAGCGCGGCCCGGGCTTTGGGGCGATCCTTTACCGTCCTCCACGTCGCATCGTTGTGCACCGTGATGTACAACAGCCCGTCCGGTGCCGTGATTCGGCGAAGCTCCAGAAGCCAGGCGTCCTCCAACTCATCGATATGGGTGAATACCGAGAACGCAGTCACCACATCAAAGAACCCATCGGGGAACGGGAGATGCGGGATTGCGGTGTTGAGAAAGACCTTGATGTCTCCAGGTAGGTATCGCTTCACCCAGTCGACGTTGGCCGGAGCGAAGTCGCATCCCCAGCAATCGAACTGGTCGGAGGGATCCGCCAGTGCGTGGCGGAGAACGCGACCGGTCGCGCACCCGAAATCAAGCAGCTTGAGCTGGTCTGATGCGTCGCGATTAGGGCCGTGCCGATCGATGGCGTCAACGACGTTTTTAAGGTCGCTTCTCCCTCCTGCCCAATACCCGACCGAGTGCTCGGCTGCGCCGTAGCCCTCCCGGTCTACGGGCATTGGAAGTGGGTGTGGATCCGCACCCACTTTGTCGGTGATCTCATCAGCGACCCGGAACGAGACCTGGTCGCCCTGAAGGGTCATGTACCGGAAGGTTTGATCCGATCCAGCTAACAGGGCGTCGATCGGCTCGAGAACCGTGTCGATGTCCGTTGCTTTCGTTCGCACGACCGATGGTGAGTTCGTCATCGTTGGTTCTATGGCCGTTCGTTTGTCGTCTTGCACATGAGACTCAAGTAGTACCGCACAAAAGGGTTGCCGGCCATTTGCATTTTCAACGATTCTTCGCCACCATCAGTGCCTTACGGGATACTTCAACAATCTGTGCGGACAGATCTCGGCGGAAAACGGGTGCGGTGAAAAGTAGCGGGCAGGGGCGGGCTCTTGCATCGAATCTTCAATGGCTGATCAGCGGGATGCACTCGTCGGTTGGAACCAAGCGTCTGCTGCAGATCGCGTTGGCATCAATTGCTGGTTCTCTAGCGATGAACGCGGTGGGATTCGGAACGTTGTTTGCCGTCCGAGCCGTAGCGGGCGCCGGGAGTTTTGCTGACGGACTTCCTTTTGCTCAGGTCCCAGTCGGACTTGTGCTCATTGGCATCGCCGTTGCTGGAGTCCTCGGTGGAGCGGTTGCAGTTGTTAGTGAGATCCAGGTCGGACGATCTGCGCAATTGTTTGGCGTACACCTCCGAACACAGCTTGCTGCGGACCTTGTAGGGATCGAATGGGAAGAGCTCGAGCCCGAATTCACCGAGAGGCCAGGGGCCGTCGCCAACCAGGTGTTGGTGCAGGGTGTTCGTGAGATCACGTTGGCGGCTCGTGAAGTCGTGAGG
>CALGZB010000252.1 GCA_937934655.1 uncultured Acidimicrobiales bacterium
GTCATTATCAACGGCGTGGTGGGGTTTGCCGGTCTTGATGTGACGATGACCGCTTTGGCATCGGGTCGACGTCTTGGGCTCGCCAACAAAGAATCCCTTATCGCAGCTGGCCCCGTGGTGGCTTCAGTCCGCACGACTCCGGGAGCCGAGCTGATTCCCGTCGATAGCGAACATTGTGCGCTGCACCAATGCCTGCGAGCCAATGATGTCGTCGAACGGGTGAGCTCACTGGTGCTCACCGCCAGCGGCGGCCCGTTCCGTGGCCGCTCAAAGGATGAGTTGGCCGGCGTGACGATCGATGACGCCCTCGCGCACCCCACATGGAGCATGGGCCCCAAAATCACGATCGATTCGTCGACGCTCATGAATAAGGGGCTCGAGGTCATCGAGGCGCACGAGTTGTACGGCATCGACTACGACAACATCGATGTTGTGGTGCACAAACAGTCGGTGGTGCATTCGATGGTTACCTACTCCGACGGTGCCACCATCGCGCAGCTCTCAATGCCCGATATGCGGCTGTGCATCGGCTACGCCTTGGCATATCCCGACCGGCTCGACATTCCCTATGGCGCAATCGACTGGACCACCATGAGCCGCCTCGATTTCGAGGCGCCCGACTTCGATGCATTTCCGTGCCTGGGGTTGGCTTACGACGCAGGTCGAATCGGTGAATGTGCCCCAGCCTGGCTCAGTGCTGCCAACGAAGTTGCGGTTGAGTCTTTTCTCGCGGGCCTTATGCCGTGGTCGAGCATCGCCGATGTAGTGAAGGAAGCTCTTGATGCCTATCCGGGGACACCTGCCACCTCTATCGACGCTGTTCTCGCTATCGATGCCGAGGCCCGACGGGTCGCCACCGATATCGTCACCAACCGATCTAGCCGTTAAGCGTATTTTCACATGACCAATACACTCGATACCCCGCCACCTGAAGCCCCGCAGCGTTCAGCGACAAGCATGCTCGAAGGCAGCGGCGACGGCGAAGAAAAGGGCAGCCCATTGGGGCTTGTCCTTCTCACGATCGGGCTGGTCATTCTTGGGGTGCGGTTTGGCTGGAGCGTGCCAGCCACAATCGGTGCACTACTCGCGATGATCTTTCTCCACGAGCTTGGCCACTTCTTAACCGCGAAGGCCGCCGGGATGCAGGTCACACAGTTCTTCCTGTTCTTTGGGCCGCGAATCTGGTCGTTCAGGCGCGGCGAGACCGAATACGGGATCCGGGCGATTCCGCTTGGCGCGTTCGTCAAGATCACCGGGATGAGCAATATCGAACCGGTCGACCCGGAGGTCGAACCGCGTACCTATCGCCAGAAGTCCTACCTGCGGCGCATGTCGGTGGCGTTTGCTGGCTCGGCAATGCACTTCTTGTTGGCGCTCATCTTTATCTTTGCGTTGCTGGTCACCGAAGGCGCCGAGTGGGACGACGCTGGGCCAGTTGCAGCCGTCGGAAGCCTGAGCGACGAGGGTGGTGCGCTCGCCGGAGGTGTTCTTGCGGGCGACGTCATCCAATCGATCGACGGGGTCCCGGTGCCGCTCTGGGACGACCTTGGTCCCACCATCAGCAACATGGGTAGCGACACGGTTCCCGTTGTGGTCGATCGCGACGGAGAACTCATCGAGCTCACTGTCACCATTGGTGAACGCCTCACTACCGAAGGCGCCGCAGGTCTCGATGGTGTTCTTTCCGGCGAACGAATCCTTGCCGTCGAGGGACAATCGATTTCTAGCTACGAGGAGTTCACCGACCTGGTTTCCAACCGTGTCGGCGAGCGCGTCGAGGTAACGGTCGACCTTCTCACCGAAGAGCCACTCACCACCGAAATCGAAATCCTCGAAGTCGTAACCGAGGGGGCGGCACGCGGCTTTCTCGGGGTGGCCCTCGAGCAAGGCATCGACACGGTCGAACCGCTCGGTGTTGGCTCGGCGCTGGTGCGTACCGTGCCCGAGTTCTTCCAACTCGGCTGGGAGACCACAAAGGCTCTGGCAAGCACACTCTGGCCACCGAACCTGTTTGGCATGTTCGCCGACGTGTTGGCCCCAAGCACGGACACCTCGGTTGGTCCGCTCGATCAGCTGCGACTCGACGAATTCGGCGAACCGGTTGGCGACGATCGGCTGTTGTCGCCTATTGGTGCGGTGAACGTAGGTAGCCAAGCGTTCGCGGCCGGCTGGGCCAGCTTCGCGTTGTTCTTCATGTCGGTGAACCTGTTCATCGGGTTGTTCAACCTCACCCCAATGCTTCCGTTCGACGGAGGCCACGTGCTCATCGGCACGTACGAGGCCATCCGAACAAAGATGAAGGGCGCCCGCCATTTTGCCGATGTCACCAAGCTGCTGCCCATCACCTACGGCGTCGTGATTGTGCTGCTCGGGATCTTTGTCCTTGGCGTTTACCTCGACGTCTCGAACCCAATCCAGTTCTGACCAGTAGGCTTCACCAATGAAGCTTCAGTGGGACCTCCCGCTTTCGTCCGACGGTATCGATACCGAACTGGGTGATGGCACGGCGGTGAAGATTCGGCCGATATCGGCCGACGACGGTCCAGCGCTTGACGCCTCGTTTAAACGAATGTCGCCAAGGTCGCGATACTTGCGGTTCTTTACAATCCGTGACGAACTCGGTCCAGCAATGCTCGAGAACTTCACCGACATCGATCACCTCCTTCATCGGGCGTGGGTAGTCATCGATCCGGCGACAGCGGGGGACACCCCAGGAGAAGAGCACGGCATCGGTATCGCCGTTGCACGTCTTATCGAAACATCAACCCCAGGCGTTGCCGAGGCATCTCTTGCGGTCATCGATGAGTATCAGCAGCGAGGTGTGGGCCGGCTCTTGCTCGATCTGTTGACGAGCACGGCGTCGATCGCTGGCTTCGAGAAGCTACGTTTCGAGACCTTGTGGGAGAACCGGGGCATGCGTCGGCTGCTGGGAAATCTCAAAGCCGAGCACAACAAGGAACTCAGCGATCCGTCCGTGCTTGTTTACGATCTGCCCATACAGGAATCTGAGGACGAGACGATCGGGGCGCTCTATGAGATCCTTCGCTGGATCGCAGCATCTGGAGACGACTCCGTCTCGGATGATCCAACAGAGACCGTTCTTCCTAACCAGTCTGCCTAACCCGTCTTCCTAACCAGTCTGCCTAACGTGCCTTCGTAACCCCGAGTCAGGTGACCGTGGCCTGGAATTTCTCCATAAGCCACGGCCCCGCCTGAACCGGCTCGTGCCGAGGGGCCTCGCCATCTTCGAGGCAGGTGGGAAGGCACTCGATCGTCGCGTCCCAGTTGGTCATATGGAAGAAGGCGAACGACTGCCGGCCTCTTGGGTCGGTTGGGGTAACCCGGTGATTGGTTGAGCGCCAGCGATCGTTGGTCCACTGGGCAATCGAATCGCCGAGGTTCACGACGAATGTGTCGGCCATTGGTTCCACACCGAGCCATGAGCCATCGGCATTTTCGATTTCGAGACCCGGGACGTCATCGGTGCGCAAGATCGTCAGGGTTCCGTAGTCGCTATGGGCGCCAGCTCGAAGCGCTCCGTCGGTCGGGACCGTACCGAGAGTGGGGTAGTGGATTGCCCGCATTGAGGTGATGGGGTCGTCGATCATCGACTCGAAGTAATCGGCGGGCAACTCCAGGGCCACCGCCATAACCGACATGAGGTGCTCGCAGACCCCGGCAAGCGCCCGGTAGTAGCCAGTCCATGACGCCTGAAGTCGCGGCGGATCATCCGGCCAAAGGCTCGGTGACCGGATCCAGTCGGTCGACGACGTGCCCTTCGGTTGGCTATGTGGCGACGCACAATCGGGGCCGACCGACAGCGACTCTTTGAGGTCGGGAGGGGTTTGGGTGGCCGAATCGACCGACTTTGCGAGCGATTCAAAACCGAAGGGGGAGTAGCCGTAGGGATAACCGGGGTTGGGAAACTCAACCATCCGTTTCTGCGCTTCGGGCAATGCGAAAAACGATTGGGCGTCGTCCCACGCCTGATTGGCAGCCGATGCGTCGACTGACGACAACGGGATCCGGAAGAAGCCGGTCGACTCGCATGCGGAAGCCATCGTTGCGGCTTGCTCGGCGAGCGGTGCGTTGAGGTCGATGACCGACAGATCCATGGGTCGGGACACTAACGGGAATCCACACGGTTTCTGCACGTGGGATGGCTCGTACCCAAGTACCGTGAAAGATGTGGATGTAACCGCTTCGTTCCCCCGTCGTCAGACTCGCCAGATCATGGTGGGCAATGTTCCCGTTGGGGGCGGCGCTCCCATCACGGTGCAGTCGATGACCGACACCAAAACCGCCGATGTTGAGGGCACTCTCAAACAGATCTATTCGCTTGCCGGGGCAGGCGCCGACATCGTCCGCGTCACCTGCAACGACCCCGAGGCCGCGGTCGGCCTCGCCCAGATCGTTCCGCGATCGCCCGTGCCAATCGTCGCCGACATTCATCATCAGTACAAACGGGCGCTCGACGCGCTTGATGCGGGGGTCGCCTGCCTTCGACTGAACCCCGGCAACATTCGCAAACCCGAACACATCAAGCTTGTGGCCCGCGAGTGCCTCGACCGAGGCGTGCCGATTCGCATTGGCGTCAACGGCGGTTCGCTCGACAAAGATATTCGGGACAAATATGGCGACAAAGTCACCCCTGAAGCAATGGTCGAGTCGGCGCTGCGCGAACTCGCCTACTTCGATGAGGTTGGTTTCAAAGACGTCAAGATCTCGGTGAAGGCGTCGAGCGTTCCGCTCATGATCGAGGCTTACCGGCAACTTGCCGAGGTCACCGATGCCCCGCTTCACCTTGGCGTGACCGAAGCCGGGCCGCCTCCGGGCGGCATTATCAAGGCCACGGCGGGTATTGCAACGCTCTTGGCCGAAGGTATTGGCGACACCATTCGCTACTCGCTCACCGCCGATCCGGTGGAAGAGGTAAAGGCCGGGCGTCAACTTCTCGAAAGCCTCGGCCTACGCGAACGCAAGAACGTCGACCTCATTGCGTGCCCCAGTTGTGGGCGAGCCGAAATCGACGTCTACGCCGTGGCACAACAAGCGCTCGAGGCGTTTGGCGAACTCGAACTTCCGCTGCAAGTCGCGGTGATGGGATGTGTCGTGAATGGCCCCGGTGAAGCCGGCGACGCTGATCTAGGAATCGCAGCGGGCAACAAACGCGGTCACCTCTTCATCAAAGGCGTCAACGCGGCTGTTGTCCCCGAAGAAGAGATGGTCGACACCCTTGTCGAATGGGCCACCTTTATCGCTGAAGAGGGAATCGACGCAGCGTTGGCAAAGGTCGATGTCGAGAAGGCTTCTCGCGAAGCCGAAAAGGATCGTCAGCTTCTCCTCGCTGAACAAGGCGATGACGCCAACAACGCCGAGGCGCGTGTCGAACTTATGAAGAAGCGCTCGTAAGACCGCTTTTCCTCTGCATATCGCTGCGTGCCGCTGGAACCTCTGTGTGTCTCTTGTCGAGGCTGCACTTCTCGGGCGGCTGCCGCCCCGCCTCCGAGGCCGGAAACCGCGTTCATTCTGATAAGGTTCGCCTGCGCAATTGTTCTTTGAGCTGGCGTGGGCTTTTGGCCCACGCCTTTCTTATATCTCGAAACCCTTTTGAGAGGAGGGGACTATGAGTACTGTCGACACCGTTCGTGAACTGGCTGAATCATTCGCCCCCGACCTCAATCTCGAAGTCTTCGACGTCGAGTTCGCCAATGGCCTGCTCCGAATTACGGCCGATCGGGCCGACCGGACCGGCACCGCCGACCCTACGGCGGGTACGACCATCTCGATGCTCCAAAAGCTTTCGAAGAAGGTGGCGCGAGAAATCGAAGAGCAGGATCTTATTGCGAACGCATTCACCCTCGAGGTGAGTTCGCCCGGACTCGAACGAAAGCTTCGTACTCCGGACCATTTCCAGCGCTCAATCGGCGAGAAGATCAACGTCAAAACCTTTCCGGGTTTCGACGGCGATCGCCGCAATGTCGGCCTGCTAACCGCGGCCGATGATCAGGGCATCACCCTGGCCATAACCGAGAGCACCGAGAGCACCGGCAGCACCGACCTCACGATCCGGTATGACCAGATCGCAAAGGCCACCACGGTGTTTGACTGGGGTCCGCAGGAGAAGCCGGGGAAATCAAAGAAGTCCCCGAAGTCCTCGCAATCCCCGAAACTACAGAACGAAACGGGCGCACAGAAGAGCGCCCCGACGACTACCAGTCCTGAGAAGACAGAGAAGAGAGCGGCATCATGAATGCAGAGATGATGGAAGCGCTCCAGGCGCTCGCCTCGGAGAAGGGAATCTCGGTCGATGCACTGTTCGCAGCGCTCGCCGACGCACTAGAGACAGCGTACAAACGGTCCCCAGACGCGCACCAGTTCTCCTGGGTCACAATCGACCCTGACTCGATGGACATCCGTGTGATGGCCCAAGAGCTCGACGCCGACGGTGTGCCGTTCGGTGGCGAGATCGACGTCACCCCCGACGACTTCGGCCGCATCGCCGCCCAGACGGCGCGTCAGGTGATGACGCAGCGCATTCGCGAAGCCGAGCGTGAGATGAAGTACGAAGAGTACGCAGGCCGTGAGGGCGACATTGTCACCGGCATGATTCAGCAGACCGACTCGCGCTACACGCTCCTCGACCTTGGTCGGGTAGAAGCACTCTTGCCGCAGGCTGAGCAGGTTCCCTACGAACGCCCCGAGCCCAACAGTCGCCTCAAGGCCTACATCGTCGAGGTCCGCAAGACCGCCAAGGGCCCACAGATCGTCGTGAGTCGCACCCACCCTGGTTTGGTGAAGCGCCTCTTCGAACTCGAAGTTCCTGAGATCGCCGACGGCATCGTCGAAATCAAAGCGTGTGCCCGCGAACCAGGACACCGCACCAAGATCGCCGTTTACTCCAACGATGGCAATGTCGACCCGGTCGGCGCCTGCGTTGGAGCTCGTGGAGCCCGTGTCCGCATGGTCGTCAACGAACTTCGTGGCGAGAAGATCGACATCATTCCTTTCTCTGAAGACCTTCAGGACTTCATCATGAAGGCGCTCTCTCCGGCCAAGGTCAAAGAGGTACGCATCATCGAAGAGACCGGAACCGCCGAGGTCATCGTTCCCGACTACCAGTTGTCGCTGGCCATTGGGAAAGAAGGTCAGAACGCTCGCCTCGCTGCTCGCCTTACCGGCTGGCGCGTCGACATCAAGTCCGAAACTCAGCTTGCTGAGGAAGAAGCCTACGGTTCGGTCGATTGGGCCGATGGTGAATGGATCGTCAACGAAGAGACCGGCGAACAAATGTGGCAGCCGGCCGATGGCAGCGATGCCATCAGCGTTGAGCAGTGGAACGAACTGACCGGAGCCGACGGCGCAGAAGATGACGCCGAAGACACCGAAGACACCGACACAAATGCGTCAGCCGAAGGTGAAGACGACGGAGCCATCGACGGGGCAGAAGCCGCCGCTGATGACGCCGCCGAGGACGCCGGCGATGACGCTTCTGAGGGCTCCGAGGCAGCATCTGCTGCCGACGCGGCAGAGGAAGAGTAAAACCAAAGAGACAGAAACCCGCCCATGCGGGTATTCTGCAACGATGTATCTGCCTCCGGGAGTGAGGTTGTGTTCACGAGGCGCGGCCTCCCCCGAACACGTCCATCCGGAACAGATCGTGACAGTATGAACACACAGGGTGGGTGCGTCGCCGCATCACCCCTGCAATCGCTTCATTTGGGGCTGTTCCCCGAATGAAAATGAAGGACTGAGACTACAAAACGTTGGCAGCCAAGATCCGCGTATACGAACTCGCCAGGGAACTGGGACTCACAAATGCTGAGTGCCTCGAACTTTGTGAATCCCTAGGCATAGGTGTGAAGAGCCATTCCTCCAGCATGGAGGAGGCTCATGCCGACCGCGCCCGCCGTAAGGCGGAGCGTGAAGGTCTGATTCGCGACGAGCAGCCCGAAGACGAGAAAGAAAAGAAGAAGCGGGAGGCCGCTGAGAAGAAGGCCGCCGCCAAAGCTGCCAAGGAAGCCGAGAAGGCTGCCAAGGAAGCCGAACGGGTAGCCGGGCTCGAAGCAGAAGCTGCCGAAGCCGCAAAGGCTGCCGCTGAAGCCGAAGCCGACCTCGCCGCATTGCTTGCCGCACAGGCAAAGGCCGCGGCTCCAGCCGAAACCCCGGCTGCGCCAGCCGCACCAGCCCCGGTCGCTGAGGCCCCTGTTGCCGCTGCGCCGCCAGCAGCGCCGGTCGCCGAGACCCCTGCTCCGGTTGAAGCACCAGCTGCCGAAGCTCCTGCTCCGGTAGCACCACCTATCGAAACTCCCGTCGCCGAGGTAGCGCCGGAGCCGCCGGCTCCAGCCCCTGCTCCGAAGCGCGTTATCTCCTCGAGCGGCAGCAAGCCGCCGCAACGCCCAGCCGCAAGCGCCCCCGAGCCGCCAAAGGCTCCCAGCGCTCCTGCCGCTCCAGTCAACGACATCGGAGCGAAGCCATCAGCTCCAGCTGCGCCAACCGCTCCAGTTGCGGCCAAGGCCGAAGCCGGCGATGCAGCGACGCCTCCAACATCGGCGAGTGGCAAACCCATTCCTCCTCCGCCAGGACCTCCGCAATCGCGTACTGGCAAGCCCATTCCTCCTCCGCCCGGCCGTGGTGGCCGTGGCCCAGCTCCGGCTGCGCCCGGACGTTCACGCCCAGGTGGTAACACCGGTGGTGGCGGCGGCGGCGGAGCACGTCCTGGTGGCCCCGGTGGCGGTGGCCCCGGTGGTGGAACCGGCCGTCCAGGCGGACGCCCAGGTGGCGGCCCCGGCCGACGACCACCACGTCGACGTGGACGTCGTCGTCGCAATATCGAAGAGCTCCAGCCGATGGACACGCCTTCGTACACGCCCGACGATGCAGCAATTCCCGAAGGCGAGATCGTCATCGAACGATCCTCGACACCGCTCGACCTCGGACCCAAGTTCAACCGCACGGCGGCCGACGTTGTTCGGTTCCTCATGCAACAGGGCGAAATGGTTACGGCGACCCAGTCGCTAACCGACGACATGATCGAACTCTTCGCTGCCGAACTCGGCGCCGAAATTCGTATGGTCGACCCAGGCGAAGAACAAGAAGTCGAACTCATGAAGCTCCTCGGAGCCGACGAAGAGGTCGACACGTCCGATTCGCCATCACGGCCACCGGTCATCACCATCATGGGTCACGTCGATCACGGTAAAACGTTGCTCCTCGACCGAATTCGCCAGGCCAACGTGGTCGACGGCGAAGCAGGTGGCATCACCCAGCACATCGGTGCGTACCAAATCGAGCGTGACGGCAAGAAGCTGACCTTCATCGATACCCCTGGTCACGAGGCCTTCACCGCCATGCGTCGCCGCGGCGCTCAAGCCACCGACATTGTCGTCTTGGTAGTCGCAGCCGATGACGGCGTTATGCCGCAAACCATCGAGGCGCTGAACCACGCCAAGGCGGCCGAGGTTCCAATCGTCGTAGCGGTCAACAAGATCGACCGCGAAGGCTCCAACCCCGACCGCGTCTATCAAGAGCTCGCCGAGCACGAACTCATCACCGAAACTTGGGGCGGCGACGTTGTTACCTCGCAGGTTTCGGCGCTGAAGAGCATCGGTATTGACGAACTCATCGACAACCTTATTCTCGTCTCCGAGGTCGAAGACCTTCGCGCTGACCCTGAGGGTCAGTGCACCGGTGCGGTTCTCGAATCGCACCTCGACATCGGTCGGGGCCCCGTCTCCACCGTGCTCGTTCAGAGCGGAACCCTCCGAGTAGGCGACGCTCTTGTCGCTGGGCCGGCATGGGGTCGAGTACGTGCCTTGGTAAATGACCAGGGTGAACAGGTCAAGGAAGCCGGTCCGTCAACGCCGGTTGAGGTCCTCGGACTGTCCGAGCCTGCCGACGCCGGTGATCAGTTCGTCATCGCTCCTTCCGAGAAGGTGGCCAGCAAGGTCGCCGACGCTCGCGAGTACTACCACCGCCAGACCAACCTCGGTCGCGACGCCCACGCAATGAGTGGCGGCGCAAAACTCGAGGACGTCTTCAGCCAGATCCAAGCGGGCGAAGCGGCAACGCTCAACCTGCTGCTCAAGGCCGACGTCAACGGTTCGCTCGAAGCCTGCACCGAAAGCCTCCGCAAGCTGGAGCGCGACGAAGTGAAGCTGGCCTTTGTGCACCGTGCAGTTGGTGGCATTACCGAAAACGACATCCAACTTGCAGCTGCGTCCGATGCAACCATCCTTGGTTTCAACGTTCGCCCAGACCGCAAAGCTCGACAGCTTGCCGAAGAAGAAGGCGTCGAGATTCGTACCTACGAGATCATCTACAAGATGCTCGAGGAAATCGAGAGTGCCATGATCGGCATGCTCGCTCCCGAGTACGAAGAGATCATCACCGGTGACGCAGAGGTTCGGGAACTGTTCAAGGTTCCAAAGATCGGCACCATCGCCGGTTGCATGGTCAAGAACGGTGTCATTACCCGAGGCTCCAAGGTGCGCTTCCTCCGAGACGGCGCAATCATCTGGACCGGCGACATCAGCTCGCTGCGTCGTTTCAAAGACGATGTCAAAGAGGTGGCCTCCGGCTACGAATGCGGTATCGGTCTCAGCGACTTCCAGGACCTTCGTGATGGCGACATCATCGAAACCTACGAAGAACGCGAAATCGCTCGCACGTAGCGCGGCCTGCATCCGTGAGCCGCAGAAAGCCCACTCGTGGGCGTCAAGTCAACCGAGGCGATCGTCTTGGCGAACTCTTTCGCCAGATCATCGCCGAGGAACTTGAACGTCTCGATCTCGATGAGCTGAGCTTGGTTTCGATCACTAGCGTTGAGGTTGACGGGAACTTGTCGAAGGCCGTCGTGACGGTCTCGAACCTTGAGCCGGACGACGACGAACTCGTGCTCGAAACGCTCGGCGACGTTCGCGTCAAACTGCAGCGTGCCGTTGGCAACCAAACCCGTGTTCGACGCATTCCGCCGTTCCAGTTCACCATCGACACTGTGCTGCGTTCGGCAGCACGAATCGACGACATCCTGCGAGGGATGGACCCGGCCGACGGTGACACCGAAGACGAAGAAGAGTGAGCGACCAGCCGACCCCACCGGTGATTCCACCCGAGGGCGGCATCATCATCGTCGACAAAGAGGCGGGCTTTACGTCCCACGACGTCGTTGCGCTGGCCCGTAAGCGCCTCCAGACCAAGAAGGTCGGGCACTCGGGCACTCTGGACCCTGACGCAACCGGAGTGTTGGTGTTGGGCGTAGGACGATCGACTCGGCTCCTGACCTTCCTCACCGGCCTTCCCAAATCCTATGTCGGCGAGGTGCAGCTTGGAACGACAACATCCACGCTCGATGCTGCCGGCGAAGTAACCGCAACGTTCGACATGTCCGGCGTTACTTTGGCCGATGTCGAAGCCGTTGCCCCACAGTTCCGGGGCGATATTGAACAGATCCCGCCCATGGTGTCAGCGCTGAAGGTCGACGGGAAACGGCTCCACGAACTCGCTCGAGAGGGCAAGACCGTCGAGCGCAAGCCGCGACCGGTGACGATTTCTCGTCTCGATGTCGAAGCGATCGAAGGAGACCCAACCGCCTTCAAGGTCACCGTTGATTGCACCTCGGGTACCTACATCCGCACGCTGGCCGCCGATATCGGTGAAGCCCTGGGTGGGGGAGCGCACCTCCGGTCGCTGCGCCGCACTGCGGTTGGCTCTTTCGGGCTCGATCAGGCCAATCCGCTCGAAGCGATGCAGGTACTCCCTGCCGCCGAGGGCGTCCGAAGTATGGGGCTCGTCGAGGTCCACGAAGACCTCGAAACAGCCATCGGCCACGGCAAGGTTCTCCCGCAGGAACTCCTCGGTGTTTCCGGTGACGGTCCATGGCCGATCGTATCGAGCAGCGGCCGCCTCCTCGCCGTGTACCAAGCCCATCGCGATGGCACCGCAAAGCCAGCGTTGGTTCTTGCGGGCTGATTCGCCGTTTCGCGGTGTTGACCGCGAAGATGGAACATACGGTTGGCGGCGCGGTTGTGGAGGCTGAATCTATGTTCACAGGAATCGTCGAAGAACTCGGCACGGTGCGGTCTATCGATCCCCATGGCGAAGGCGTCCGAATCGCCATCAACTCGTCCATTGTTCTTGAAGACTCCGCTCTTGGCGCCTCGATTGCCGTCAACGGCTGCTGCCTCACGCTCACCTCGTCAGGTGTCACCGACGGGCAACAATGGTGGACCGCCGACGCAGTGCCAGAGACGATGGACCGGACCAACCTTGGCGAACTCGACACCGGAAGCCCGGTGAACCTCGAACGCCCAATGGCGGCCAACGGACGCTTTGGCGGCCACATCGTGCAAGGCCACGTCGACGGGGTCACCACGGTTCTCGCCAAGGACGAACTTGATGATGGGTCATGGCGAATGTCCTTTGCCGTCCCGCCCAGCCTTGGTGCCCACATTGTTCATAAAGGCAGCATCTGCCTCGACGGCATCAGCCTCACGGTTGCCTCCATCGGCGATTCCAGCTTCGATATCGCCGTGATCCCACACACGCTTGCAGTGACCACCCTTGGCCATCGCAACGTGGGTGACACCGTCAACATCGAAACCGACATCCTCGGCAAACACGTCGAGAAACTTCTACTGAGCGGACGCCTCGAAGGCCTCCCAACGTCACCGGCCCAGCCGGTATCGGAGATCAACCAATGAGCAACGACAGTAACGACGCTAACGACAACGGCGACGGGGCACTCGCAGCCGTCAACGACTCCGGACTTGCCTCGATTCCCGCAGCGATCGAGGCGTACAAGCGCGGTGAATTTCTCATCGTCGTCGACGACGAAGATCGTGAGAATGAGGGCGACCTCATTATCGCTGCCGACGCGATGACCCCAGAAAAGATGACCTTTATGGTGCGCCACACCAGCGGCGTCATTTGTGCTCCCATGAATCAGGATCGTGCCGAGGCGTTGCGTCTGCCGCTTATGGTCACCGATAACACCGAGTCGATGCGCACGGCCTTTACCGTCACGGTCGATGTCATTTCCGGAACCAGCACCGGTATCTCGGCCAGCGACCGAACCAAGACGGTCAATGCCTTGGCCAACCCCGATGCTCGCCCCGAAGAGTTCAACCGGCCGGGTCACATCTTTCCACTTGTTGCTCGCCCCGGCGGCGTGCTCAAACGTGCCGGCCACACCGAGGCTGGCGTCGATCTCAGCACCATGGCAGGCCGCGAACCGGTCGGCGTGTTGTGCGAGATCGTGAACGAAGACGGCTCGATGGCACGTCTTCCCGATCTGCTGAAATTCGGTGAAGAGCACGGCCTGCTCACCATCAGCATCGCCGATCTCATCCGTTACCGACGCCGCTCAGAGAAGCTCGTCGAGAAGTTCGCATCGGCACGAATCCCGACCAAGTACGGCGACTTCACCGCCCACGCCTACCGTTCGCTGCTCGACGATGAAGAGCATGTTGCCTACCAACTCGGCGAGGTGCAGGGCGACGAACCGCTGCTCGTTCGGGTCCACTCCGAATGTCTCACCGGCGACCTACTCGGAAGTCTCCGTTGTGACTGCGGTTCACAGCTCGACGCCGCGCTCGAGGTCATCGGCGAAGCTGGCAGGGGAGTAGTGCTGTACCTGCGAGGTCACGAGGGACGTGGCATTGGTATCGCCCACAAGATTCGTGCCTACGAGCTTCAGGACGAAGGGGCCGACACGGTCGAGGCAAACCTGGCGCAGGGGCTTCCGGCCGACAGCCGAGAATACGGTGTTGGCGCCCAGATCTTGGCCGACCTCGGTATTACCGAGATGGAGCTTATGACGAACAACCCGGCCAAGTACGGTGGCCTCGAGGGCTACGGGCTCACAATCGTTGGTCGAGTGCCGCTGCACGTCGACGCCAACCCGGAGAACATCCGCTACCTCGAAACCAAGCGCGAACGAATGGGACACATCGCACCAAGCGAAGATTCTGCGTAGTTTGGTCGTTCGCTTCCTTCGGGCGCTCTCTCTGCGCTTCGCTATCGGCCAGAGGTTTCTACCTCGGCCTTCGCTGGCGCTGCGGCTCGACTCCTAGCGTTGATTCCTTGGTTCTTGCTGCGATCGGACGCGTCCGCGGACGCGTTCACCTGGCACCAAACCCCCTGTTTGGTGCCAGGGTGGGAAACAGGGGTTTCGGTTCCAGGCACCCCGTTTTGGGTCGCGGCGTCGCGAGTTCATTTGCTCTGCGCTTCGCTAGTGGTCTGAGGTTTCAACCTTGGCCTTCGCTGGCGCTGCGGCTCGACTCCTAGCGCTGGTTGCTTGCTTTCCGCGTCTAGATGATATTGACGGTGTCTAGAAACGCTGTTGCTGCATCGGAGTTGCCATCGATGCTGCACGCTTGGCGCCAATCGGAACGTTTGGTTCCCCAGCTCACAAAGTCGTGAGCCGACGACGTGATGGTGGCTGCAACTTCGGCGGAACCTTCACTGACGCTGACCAGGCCACTCTCATCGGCTGGGCCGATAACCCATTGCCCACCGCCAGGCCCAGTGAGGTCCAACAGCAGCGGCTCTTGCACCGCTGCGGCGAGTTCTTCGACCTGCATCTGCGGGAGGCCAGCGAGCATCCAATCGATGCCCGGACGCACCATGTCATCGGTGGCCGGGGGTAGGGCCGAAGCCTGATCGGCCAAATCGATACGAAGATGGCAGTAGTGGTCGAAGGCAAATGCATTGGCCACAAGGTGCAGTTGGTGGCTGCCAAGGTCGGCGAGCGGAGCGACTGTTGAGGCGGTGGGCTCCTCTTGGAGCGAAGACATCGCTCCGATCCACCCCTCGAAGTACTGGTCGTACTCGGCCAACAGCTGCTCGGGGCTCCACCCCAAGCGAGGCTCAACGAGCGCATCCATTGCTTCCTCGGCTTTGAGCTCGGGAGCATTTTGATCGGCGGGAGCGGGATCGACGGTGTTCTTGAGATTCGAGGTGACGTGAGCGACAACATCTTGGACCCGCCAGCCCTCGCAACCACTCGGTTCCGCCCATTGCCCGACATCTAGTCCGGTGAGGACCTCACGCATCTGGTGGTGAATGTCCCGCAACGCTGAAATGGCCTGCTCAGTCATAGTGTGTTCCCCCGAAGATTGCTGAAATTGCAACGTAGCGTTTTGCGCGATCGGCGACAAGAAGTCGGCCGGTGAAATCCGCACCCCAACACCAACAAACTTCGCTACCCCAGATATCATCAACGAGTTCAAACATCTCTGCTGCAGCTGACGCATAGCGCTTCGTGTGGCCGGGTCCGATACCCAAAATTCTGAACGAAGGAAACACATCATGGGCAATCTCATGCCAACCAACCTGCCGTCAAAGGCCGAAACCATCGCACGTACGTGTGAGAAGTTCGACCTCACCGCTGGTGACACCGGCTCGCCCGAGGTTCAGATCGCACTCCTGTCCGATCGCATCAACCACCTCACCACCCATCTCAAAGACCACAAGAAGGACCACCACAGTCGTCGTGGCCTTCTCATGCTGGTCGGTCAGCGCCGACGCTTGCTCGACTATGTCGCAGGCAACAACATCGAGCGCTACCGCGAACTCATCGCCCACCTGGGTCTGCGTCGCTAACTACAAAGTCTCTCGGGCGGCCTTCGGGTCGCCCGATTCGCGTATTGAGGCGCTGAAGCCTCTAGCGTGAAGAGAAGCTGCCGATTGGTAGCTTGAAGGCTAAGGGCCTTCCCTGGGGGCATTCGCCCCACGAAACACAAGCAATACCGCAATACTGCGTTTCTAAAAAAACATTGACAATTTAAACCAACTGACGGTTCCGAAAACCTTTTGGTCAGTCTTCAGTGGTGGCATTCCGCATTCTTGATTGCGGCACGCGTCTACTGGGTACTGGCCTCCCGGAGCCGTCTCTTATGGGGTGACGAAACGCCCCAAGGAGAAACGAAATGGCTGAAGCCTTTTCTGTAAGTGCGCCCGTAACCGGCGCGCCCGACAAAATCATGTCCTTTGAGACGGGCAAATATGCTCATCTCGCCGACGGTGCCGTAATGGGCCGTGTCGGAGACACCATGGTCCTTGTGACCGCAACCGGAGCACGCAAAGCTCGCCCCGGCGCCGACTTCTTCCCGCTTACGGTCGACATCGAAGAAAAGATGTACGCCGCCGGAAAGATCCCCGGATCCTTCTTCCGTCGTGAAGCCCGCGCCGGCGAAGCCGCCATCTTGGCGTGTCGCCTCGCCGACCGCCCGCTGCGTCCATCATTCCCCGACGGCTACCGCAACGAGGTCCACATCGTTGGAACCGTTATGGGCGCCGACATGGAAAACCCCTACGACGTGTTGTCCATCAACGCCGCTTCCTGTGCGCTGAGCCTCTCGCCGATTCCTTTCAACGGACCAATCGGTGCCTGCCGCATCGCATTCTCCGCTGAAGGCAACTGGATCCCTCACCCCACCTACCAAGAGGGCGAAGACAGCTCATTCGAAATGACCGTTGCCGGTCGCCTCCTCGACGACGGCGACGTCGCCGTCATGATGGTTGAAGCTGGCGGAACCTCCAACAGCTGGACCAACTTCGAAGGTGGAGCACCCAAGGTCGACGAAGCAGTGCTGGCCGATGGCCTCAATGCCTCGAAGGTTTGGATCAAAGAAGTCATCGAACTTCAGAAGGAGCTTGTCGCCAAGGCCGGCGGAAAGCCCGAAACCTTCCCCTTCGAAGCAGCCGCCGATTACAGCGACGAGATCATGGCCGCAGTTACCGCTGCTGGCGCCGATCAAATCGCCGAGTCACAAAAGGTTGCCGACAAGGCAGCTCGTGACGACGCCGAAAGCGCAATGCGCGACTCCATCGTCGCTGCGGTACTTCCACAGTTCGCCGATGAAGACTCGGCCGAGAACAAGATCAAGGCCGCGATTCGTTCGCTCACCAAGCAGACCGTTCGTAACCGCATCGTCAACGAAGGAATTCGTATCGACGGTCGTGGCACCTCCGACATTCGTCCGCTGGCCTCCGAAGTAGATGTCATTCCTACCGCTCACGGCTCCGGCGTGTTCCAGCGTGGCGAGACGCAGGTCATCAACTTCACCACTCTCGGTATGGCCCGCATGGACCAAATGATCGACGGCATCGATCCAGTCGAGCGCAAGCGTTACATGCACCACTACAACTTCCCGCCATTCTCTACCGGCGAGACCGGCTTCATGCGTGGACCAAAGCGTCGTGAGATCGGCCACGGTGCGCTCGCCGAGCGTGCGGTATTCCCTGTGATCCCTTCGATCGAAGAGTTCCCGTACACCATTCGTTTGGTGTCCGAGGTGCTTGCATCGAACGGTTCTAGCTCGATGGCTTCGGTCTGTTCCTCGAGCCTCTCGCTCATGGACGCCGGTGTGCCAATCAAGGCACCGGTTGCCGGTATTGCGATGGGCCTCGTGTTCCACGACGGCAAATACACCACCCTTACCGACATCCTCGGCGCCGAAGATGCCTTCGGCGACATGGACTTCAAGGTCACCGGTACCAGCGAGTTCGTAACCGCACTCCAGCTCGACACCAAGATCGACGGCATCCCTGCCGACGTGCTTGCTGCTGCGCTGAACCAAGCCAAAGAAGCCCGCCTTGCGGTTCTGGCCAACATGGCAGAAGCCATCCCCGAGCCACGCTCTGAGGTCGGTCCTACCGCACCGAAGATCGTCAGCTTCGAAATCCCGATTGACAAAATCGGTGAGGTCATTGGGCCAAAGGGCAAGGTCATCAACGCCATTCAGGGCGAGACCGGCGCAAACATCAGCGTCGACGACGACGGCGCAGTCGGCATTGTGGCAATCGCCTCAACCGACTCGGCAATCGTCGACGAAGCTCGTCGTCAGATCGAACTGATCCTCGATCCGCCGACCGCTGAGGTTGGACAGACCTACATGGGTCGTGTCGTAAACATCACCAAGTTCGGTGCGTTCGTAAACATCCTGCCCGGCCGCGATGGCCTGGTACACATCTCCAAGCTCGGTGGCGGCAAGCGCATCGACCGAGTTGAAGACGTGCTCGAGCTCGGTCAAGAGATCGAAGTCACCGTTGAGGATGTCGATCCCAACGGCAAGGTTTCCCTCATGCCAGCCGGCGAAGGTGGCGTATCGGGTGCTGCAGTAGCAGCAGCTGGTGCCGCTGTCGCAGCCGGTGGCGCAGCAGCTGCAACACGTGGCGGCCGTGACTCCGGTGGATCCGATCGTGATTCGGGCGGTTCAGACCGTGATTCCGGAAACAGCGGTGGCGGCGGTTCGAGCGATGCTCCTGAGGAAGTTTCCTTTGAAGCAGCGTTCGACGAGCAAATGTCGGAAGAACTCGGTGACCTCGGTCCTGCTGGCGGCGGTCGCCGTGGCGGCAGCGGTGGTGGCGGTGGCGGTGGCGGCCGACGTCGTCGTCGCAACTAAGCACACCAGTTCCAAAGCGAACTAGGTAACACGTGAGCGAATCCATCGGAACCAGTTCCGAAGATATCCAGCTCACCGAACTCCCAAATGGCCTACGAGTGGTCACCGAACGAATGGATTCTGTTCGTTCGGTGACCATGGGCTGTTGGGTCGGGGTCGGTAGCCGAGACGAAGCCGACGACCACGCCGGATCATCGCATTTCCTTGAGCACCTACTGTTCAAGGGATCCGACAAATGGTCGACCCGTGACATATCGATAGCCATCGACGGGGTCGGTGGCGACATGAATGCGTTTACCTCGCGCGAATACACGGCGTATTCGTTTCGGGTCCCCCACATCGCTGTAGATCTTGCAGCTGAACTGTTGGGTGAAGTCATCAGTCGGCCAACGCTCGACGCCGATGACCTCGAGTCCGAGAGGCTCGTGATCCTCGAAGAACTCACGATGGCCGAAGATACCCCCGACGACCTTGTGCACATGGAGCTGCAACGCTCGCTCTTCCCCGATCATCCGCTCGGAGAAGAAGTACTCGGTACCGAAGAGTCGATCTCGGCAATGAACGCCGACACGGTTCGCAAGTTCCACCGTCACTGGTACCAGCCAGCGAACATGGTGGTTTCGGCCGCAGGTCTTGTCGACCACGATCGTCTCGTTGACGCCATGGAGTCGGCGTTCGGACAGCTCGAAGGCGGCGACCGGCCAACCCGCGAGGTTCCTTCTGAAGGTGTGCGCCCGTTCTGCTCAACCGAGAAACCCGTCGAACAAACCCACGTTGCGCTCGGGTGGCGCGGCTTCGGTCTCGACGATGAGCGACGGTTTGCGCTGAGCCTCGCCAACCAAATTCTCGGAGGAAGTCTCTCAAGCCGTCTCTTCCATGAAATTCGTGAGAAGCGAGGACTTGCGTACTCGGTGTTCTCCTCAGCGGCGAGCTATTCCGATGCGGGCATTCTTACGATGTACGCCGGGACTTCGCCCGAGAAGGCCGTCGAGCTACTCGCTGTTGTCGACCACGAGATCGCCGAAGTCATCGAAAACGGCTTCACCCCCGAAGAGCTCGCCACCGCCAAAGGCGGCGTCTCGGGTGCAACCATGATCGGGCTCGAAGACAGTTCGAGTCGGATGGGCCGCCTTGGCTCTAACATGCTGCTTTTCGACCGGATAAAGCCAATCGACGAAGCCGTCGCAGCAATCGAACGGGTCGACCTCGACCAGCTTAACGAAGTAGCCCGCCAGGTTTTCTCCGCCGAGCGCTGCGTATCGCTCGTCGGGCCTTAACTCTGGTCACTCGGTCGCAAGCTCCCTCGCTCTTCGCTTCGCTATCGGGCCACGCGCCCGTCTCGGCCTCCGCTTTCGTTCCGGCACCACTCCGGGCCCCTCACCACATTCGGTGGGCGGCCGGCCACAAAAACCGGTTGGTCTGACACCTGGTCTGACACTTGCTCTGGCACTTGCTCTGGCACTTGCTCTGGCACTTGCTCTGGCACTTGCTCTGACACTTGCTCTGGCACTCTGGCACTTGCTCTGACACTTGCTCTGGCACTTGCTCTGACACCTGGTCTGGCACTTGCTCTGGCACTTGCTCTGACACCTGGGTTGCTGGCGGGTTAGTTGTTGGCCTTGTTTTGTAGGAACTCTCGCTCTGGGGCTGAGCCTGCGTGTTGGGCGGCTAGGTGAAAGGCCGCGGTTGCCTCTTTGGCTTTTCCGAGCTTTGTGAGGAGATCGGCACGGAGGGCCCAGTAGGGGCCGTATGTGGCCAATGCGGTTGGCAGTTCACCAGCATCCAAGCGGTCGAACGCCTCTTGTGGCCCGTCGACCATCGATACGGCCACCAAGTGATTGAGAGCAACTACCGGGGTGCCGGCCAGCGCTACCCAACGCCTATAAAGCAGTTCGATCTGCTCCCAATCGGTCTGGTCGGCGGTTACGGCTTCGCCATGAAGTGCATTGATAGCGGCTTGAATCTGAAACGGGCCAGGGTTGGCCCGTCGGAGAGCGCGATCGAGGACATCGGTGCCCTCGGCGATGAGATCGTGATCCCAAAGCGTCCGGTCCTGCTCGGCGAGAAGAACGAGCGCCCCATCGGAGGTAGTGCGGGCCGGGCGGCGAGCTTGGGTCAGCAACATCAGCGAGACAAGTCCAAACGACTCGGCGTCGTCGGTGAGTAGGTCGGCCACCAGTCGTCCGAGCCGGATTGCCTCATCGCAGAGTTCGACCCGGATGAGGTCGTCGCCATCGCTGGCCGAGTAACCCTCGCTGAACAATAGGTAGATGATCTTGTGTACCGCTTGAGTCCGAGACAGCAGTTCGGCATCGTCCGGGATCTTGAAGGGCACACCGGCACTACGGATCTTTTTCTTTGCCCGAACTAGTCGCTGGGCGAGGGTGGCCTCGGGGAGAAGAAACGCCGAAGCGATCTCTGGTGTTGTTAGTCCGGCAACTGCCCGAAGCGTAAGAGCAATCTGCGCCTCGACCGCCAGCGCTGGGTGACAGCACCCGTAGATCAGGCGCAGCTGGTCGTCCCTCACAATCGTTTCATCTTTCAGCACATCGCCATGAATAGCGTCGGCGGATCGCAGGTCAAGGTTGGCAAGAGTTTCGCTTTTCTCGGTCCGTTTCTTGTCGCGCCGGATGCGGTCGATGGCCTTGCGTCGGGCGACCGTGGTAATCCATGCTCCGGGGTTGTCGGGGATACCGTCGCGAGTCCAGGTTTCAAGGGCGGTCTCTATCGCATCCTGCGCTGCGTCCTCGGCCGCGCCGAGGTCGCCTAAGGCGCTGACGAGATTGGCCATCACACGCGACCATTGCTCGCCAACAACCTTGGAGACTTCTGCGGAGACCGCGTCTGCCCGGGCCGGCTCAGAGGGGTTGGACCCGGACACCGAGGTAATCCTGACTACTCGTAGCTCTGGACTGGTCGAACCTCAACTCGGCCTGTAGCCGCGGTTGGGATCTTTGCCGCCCAGGCGATGGCTTCGTCGAGATCTTCGCACTCGAGGATGTAGAAGCCGCCAAGCTGCTCTTTGGTTTCGGCGAATGGGCCGTCGGTAGTGACGGCCGCTCCGTCGACAACGGTGACCGTGGTGGACACATCGGTGTCGTGGAGGGCTTCGCCAGCGAGAATCTTGCTGCCGGCTTGCTCACCGAACGCCATATAGCCGCCAATCATCGTCGCGAACTCAGGTGTGTCAGGCGCCGGGCTCACAGCTGCGCTGTTTTCATCGCCATAGATCAGAAGTGCATATTTCATGTGGTTCTCTCTCAATCTCTCTTGTTGTATCTGTTGGTATCCGCTGAATTTCTCAGCAGTTACCTAGGTGACGATCGGCTGGCTGCCGAATCGACACACTACGCGAGATATTTTCCAGAGCCGCCTAAAACCCGGCCGTCACCAACCCAAGATCTCGTTCTGGTCGAAAGGATGGCTGCTGGGGCAACCAAAATCGCGACCAGTTGCGTGGGGTTTTCGTTCTGGTCGAAAAAATGGTTGCTGGGACGACCAGTTTTTCGACCAGTTCGGCTTTGAGTGGTTCCCGCCGACAGGATTCTGGGATTCTGGGGGCTGTAGTGTGGGCGTGTGACTGCACCAACTAGCGCCAATCCGCTTCGAGTCGCCGTGCTTGGCGCAGCCGGGCGCGTTGGGCTCGAAATCTGCCGGGGTATTGCTGCCTCCGACGACCTCACGTTGGTTGCCGCCGTCGACCCTCGAAATGCCGGGAAGCCGCTTGCGGATCTCGGTATTGAATCCTCGGTATCGATCGTCGGGGCCACAAACGATCTCGACGGATCCATCGTCGACGCAGCGGTCGACTTCACGGTGCTCGATGCAGCGCGAGAGAACCTTGCTTGGGCCGCCGACAACAGCGTCCACATGGTGGTCGGAACAACCGGCTTTACCGACACCGACCTCCACACGGTGCGCACGAGCTTCGAGAAAAGCAACTGCATCATCGCTCCCAACTTCAGTCTTGGTGCCATCTTGATGATGCGTTTCTCCGAGATGGCAGCGCCGTTCTTCGAGTCCGCGGAGATCATCGAGTTCCACCATGAGAACAAGATCGATGCGCCGTCGGGCACCGCAATGATGACCGCCCAACGTATGGCTGCGGCGTCGTCAGAGTGGATGGAGGACCCGACGACGAACGAGATCCTCCCCGGCGCCCGCGGCGGCGAAGGCCCCGAAGGCATTCGGGTGCACGGCATCCGCATGAAGGGCACCGCTGCGAATCAGGAAGTCATCCTCGGCACCGCGGGGCAGACCCTTACGATCCGCCACGACACCATCGACCGCACGAGCTATGTGCCTGGCGTACTTCTGGCGTTGCGTGCGGTCGCCGACCGGCCAGGCCTCACCCTCGGACTCGACGACGTGCTTGGCCTATAGGGGCGAACCGCTCGACATGTATAGCTTCGCCCGCCAGCCGAAATGGTTGCTCTCACATCTCTTGGTCCTGGCTCTGGTCGGGTCGATGATCGGCGCCGGGGTTTGGCAGCTCCAACGCCTGTCGGATCGCAAGGCAACCAACGAGCTGATCGAGGGTCGAGCCGATGCTCGACCTGTGAGCCTCGATGCAGCTCTAGCGGGGGAGCGGCGTGCGGATGGAACACTCGACGATGTTCGCTACCTCAGCGTCGAGCTGCAAGGCGAGTACGTGCAGGAGTCGATCTTCATCGACAACCGTTCCTACCAAGGAGCGCCGGGCTCATGGCTCGCCACGCCATTTGTGCTCGACGAAACCGGCGAAACGGTCTTGGTGGTGCGGGGCTTTGTCGGGCGAGCGACGGTTCTCAATGGCACTGCTGAAGAACTCGCCGCACCGACAGGCACACAACAGCTGGTTGGGCTTCTCCAGCCCGGAGCGGGTGGCGGAGCTTTCGCCCAAGGACGAGAAGGAATCGCAGGTGTCTCGCGGCCGAACGTTGCAGCCATCGCCGACTACTACGAGGTTGCTATGGAGAACGTGTATGTCCAGCTCGAATCACCGATCGAGCCGACACTTACCGTTGTTCCTCGCCCCGACGCGACGAACGGCTCCCATCTGAGCTACGCGGTGCAGTGGTTTGTATTCGCTCTCATCGGCGCCGTTGGGTACCCGCTGATCCTGCGTCGTCGAGCGACGGCCGGCGGCGATGACGAAACTCGCGGCGGCGCTTCCTCACACCCGGCGTAGCACTGATAGTTTTCGGAAATGGCTGAACCCTCGAATCCAGAGCTACTTACGCTCCAAAGTCTTCGCCTGAAGGGCTTTATCGACGCTGCTGAGGCAGCAGAACTGGCGGGGCTAGAGCTCTCGGTTGTCGAAGAACACCTGGCAACGTACTCCGAACAAGGATTGGTAATTCACCGAGACGGACGGGTCAGCGGATGGCAGCTCACCGCCGACGGCAGGGCGAAGGGCGAAGAGCTCCTTTCGGCCGAGCTCGATGCCACCGGGGTTCGCGACCAGATCGCCGATGCCTACGGCCGTTTTCTCGAGTCGAACCAATCCTTCTTGTCGATCTGCACCGATTGGCAGGTCCGAGAAATCGACGGCGAACAGGCGCTCAACGATCACACCGATGAGGCCTACGACGCTTCGGTCATCGAAGCGCTGGCGACCATCGATGTGAAGATTCAGCCCATCGCCGCTGACCTGGGTGCTGCCCTCGAACGCTTCGCGTCGTACGGTCCACGATTCGCCGATCGCTTAGCCAAGGTGAAATCAGGCGACACCGACTGGTTCACCAAACCTATGATCGATTCGTACCACACGGTGTGGTTCGAACTTCACGAGAATCTGCTCGCAACGCTCGGTATCGAGCGTGCCAAGGAAGGTCATTAACCATGACTCCCCGTTTCGGTCGTGTTCTCACGGCAATGATCACCCCGTTCGATAGCGATGGCGCGCTTGACCTCGATGGTGCCGCCACCCTTGCGAAGTGGCTCGTCGAACAAGGCAACGACGGGTTGGTCATCGCTGGCACCACCGGCGAAAGTCCGACGCTAAGCCATGACGAGCAAGCCGACCTGGTCGCTGCAGTCGTTGACGCTGTCGACGTTCCCGTGGTGGCGGGTGCCGGAAGTAACGACACTCGCGCCGCGGTCGAGCTCACCAAACGTTGCACCGATGCCGGAGCCGCAGGCATCCTGTCCGTCACGCCGTATTACAACCGGCCGTCGCAGGAAGGCCTGGTCGAGCATTTTCGCGCCGTCGCAAACTCCACCGACCTGCCGCTCATGATTTACGACATCCCTGGGCGGGCCGGTCGAAAGATCGAAACGACCACGCTGCTCCGTATGGCTGATGCATTCGCCAACTTTGTTGCACTCAAAGATGCGGCCGGCGATGTCGCCGAGACGTCGCGCTTTATCGCCGCCGCCCCTGAAGGCTTCGAGGTCTACAGCGGCGACGATGTCCTTACTCTGCCCTTTTTGTCGGTAGGAGTTGTCGGCACGATCGGTGTTGCCACCCACTGGGTCGCCCCGCAGGTCGCCGAAATGATGCAGGCGTTCTTTGATAAAAAGGACCCGGTAATCGCCGCCGAAATCAACCGACGTCTCTTACCGTCGTATGCCTTCGCAGGGCCTGGTCGAGCCGATGCTCCGAACCCGGTTCCGTCGAAAGCAATGATGAAGGTGCTGGGCCAGCCGGGTGGCGACTGCCGTCTTCCAATGGGCCCTGAGCCCACCGATCTTCAGGATCACGCTCGTCAGATTCTTGCGGGTCTCGCCAAATAGGACTTTCCGTGTCGAAGTCGTTTTTTTGACTTCGCGATGCGGCACCGGTTGACGTCGAAACACAGCTACCGTCACTGTTATGGCATCTGAAGTACGCATTACCTTTCTTGGTGGTCTCGGCGAAATCGGGCGCAACTGCGCAACGATCGAAGCCGACGGCCAGCTCCTCATTCTTGACTGCGGTCAGATGTTTGGCGACGAGACCCTGCCCGGGGTCGACGCAATTCTTCCGGACTTTGAGTACATCGTGAAACGCTCCGACAACATCGTCGGTTGCATCGCAACTCACTCGCATGAAGATCACATTGGCGGGTTCCCTTACCTGCTCGAGGATCTGGGCTCGAAGCGCAAGCCGGTAAAGATCTATGGGTCGCGGTTCACCCTCGGAATGATTCAGGGCAAATTGTCTGAAGCAGGCATCCCGAGCCGAGCCGACCTCATGGAGGTCGACGATGGTGACACCGTGAAGATCGGTGGGTTCAGCGTCGAGTTTCTTCCCGTAACCCACAGCACCCCGAGCGGGCTCATCAGCGCGATCACCACCCCACAGGGTGTGGTGTTGCACTCCAGCGACTTCAAGCTCGATCACACGCCAATCGACGGTCGACGCACCGACCTCGCCCGTATCGGAGCTATCTCGGGCAACCCGGGTATCCGTCTCCTACTCGCCGATTCGACCAACGCCGACTCGCCCGGAATGAGCGAGTCGGAAAGTTCGATCCGCAAGGGCATCAACGATATCTTTGAAGAACACTCGAAGAAGCGCCTCATCATCAGCGCCTTCTCCAGTCATATCCACCGTGTGCAGCAGATCGCCGATGAGGCGGTTCGAACCAATCGAGTCGTGTTCCCACTCGGCCGTTCGATGGTTCGCAACCTTGCATTGGCACGTGATGTCGGAATCCTCAATATCCCCGACCAGTATGTTGGCGACATCGAGAAGGTCGACGACTACCCCTTCGAACGGGTCTGTGTTGTGGCCACGGGATCACAGGGCGAACCACGCGCTGCGCTGAGCAAGATGGCGGCAGGCGAAAGTCGCTTCCTTGAGCTCGGCGAGAACGACGCAGTGGTCTTTAGCTCCCACCCCATCCCGGGGAACGAGGCTGCGGTTGGCCGTTTGCGCAACAACCTTGCCCGCAAGGGAGCCACCATCATTCATAGCGGCAAGGTTCATATTCACACCACCGGTCACGGCAAGGCCGGCGAGCTCCAAACCCTGCATGCAGTCGCAAGCCCGGAGTGGTTTGTGCCGGTCCATGGTGAATACACCCACCTGGTAGCTCACGCCGCGCTCGGTCATCAGATGGGCGTTCCTGAAAATAGAATCATCCTCTGTGAGGATGGCAACCAGGTGATCCTCTCCGACAAGAAGATCGAACGCACCCGCGTCACCGACGGCGGCAAGGTCTACATCGACGGCTCCATTGGCTACCTCACCCAAGACGTTATCGACGACCGGCTCTCGCTGGGCGAGAACGGCTTCTTGGCCATCGATGCCATCATCGACTGGGACCGTCGCGAGCTTATTGGTCCGCCTCGACTCGTATCACGAGGCTGGCTCGAAGAGTCACAGGCAGGCAAGCTACTCGACGACGGAGCGAAGGTTGCCGAGAAGGCAATCGTCGACGCACTGGCCGACAAAGACGTGAGCTTCGAAGAGGTCGAGCGACGGACCCGTCGGGCAGTTGGCCGTTGGGTGAGCGACAAGACTCGCCGACGCCCGGTGCTTGCACCGATGCTGCGGTCCATCTCGGGCTAGTGAGAACCAGCGAATGAGTCGCCAGAACTCGCCTCGCCGTCGAACCCCCGACGAAACGGCTTCGTATGCCCGCAAGTGGCTCGAAGCCGACCCCGATCCCGTGACGCGTCTCGAACTCGTGGCGATGCTCGGTAGCGACCGCGAGGATGAACTTCTCGACTGCTTCAATAGTCGGATTGTTTTTGGAACCTCGGGTCTTCGCGGAAAACGAGGCCCGGGACCCAACCGGATGAATCGTCTGGTCATCGCCCAAGCAGTCGCGGCGATCATGCGGCACCTCACGCCGGCCACGGTGGTTATTGGGTACGACGCACGGCACGGTGCCCGCCAGTTTGCTGATGAAGCTGCGGCGATGGTCGCTGAGCATGGCGGCCTTGCTCTGGTCATGCCAGAGCCGCTCCCGACACCGGTGATGGCCTACGCGTTCCGGCACTACAGCTCTGATGCCGGACTCATCATCACCGCCAGCCACAACCCAGCCGCCGATAGCGGTTGCAAGGTGTACCTCGGTGACGGAGCCCAATTAGTTCCGCCGCACGATCGACAAATCGAACAGCTCATGGCTGACCTCGCCGATCCTCCCGTTCATCCGCACCCTTCGCAGGGCGGTCAGGTCTCTCGGGTTCGTAGCCGGGTCATCGACTCGTATCTCGACGTTGTTTCTCCCACCGAACCGCACCCCGGGATCGCCGAGATCCGTGTCGCCTACACGCCGCTTCATGGCGTCGCCGGCCCGGTGTTCACACAGGCGATGAAACGTATTGGGGCTCAGCTGTTCACGGTTGAGAGTCAGTTCGAGGCTGACGCTGATTTCCCGACGGTTTCGCTGCCAAACCCCGAAGAGCCACGTGCTCTCGATGCGGTCATCGCGAAGGCTGTCGATGTCGATGCCGATGTGGCCTTTGCCAACGACCCTGACGGCGACCGGCTTGGGGTTGTGCTGCCCGACGGCGACCGGTGGGTGCAGCTCAACGGCGACCAAATCGGCGTCCTCCTCGGCGACTATTGCCTTCGCCATTCGAGCGGGCCCGGTCGGGTCACCGCAGCAACGGCAGTGTCCTCCCGAATGCTCTCGGCGGTGTCGGCTGCGCACGACGTTCAATTCATCGAGACGCTGCACGGGTTCAAATATGTGGCACGAGCAGCGGACGATCAGCTCGAAACCCGACTGATCTTTGGTTACGAACCGGCCCTTGGGTTTACGGTCGAGGGCTCTATCCGCGACAAGGACGGCATTAGTTCCGCAATCGCGTTCCTCGAGCTAATGGCTGAACAACGGGCTCTTGGGAAGTCGGTGTTGGATCGCCTCGATGAGCTCTCTGTCGAACATGGCGTCCACTCCACCGCTCAGCTCGCCGTGTGGTTTCGCGGGCTGGGTGCGCCACGTCGAATGGGCGAGACGATGCGCTCGATCCGTAAGGATCCGCCGACCTCATTCCGGGGCAGACAGGTTATCGAGCTCACCGACTTCGTGGACCAGGCCGACATGCTGCGGTTTGATCTCGACGACGGATCCCGGGTGCAGCTGCGCCCCAGCGGAACCGAGCCCAAACTGAAGGCCTACATCGAGGTCGTTGCCGAGGTTGCTGCTAGTGAGGCAGTGGCCGATGTCCGGTCTCAGGCCCATGCCGAGCGTGAGGGCTTTATCGCCGAGGTACGCGATCTTCTTACTGCCCACGGAGCTCCAGAGGACGGGTCTTTCTAGCGTTTCCCTCGCTCCGCTGGCCTATGCCTCGGGGGTCGGTTTCGACGCTGCGGCTAGTGACTGCACGAGCGGTGATCCGAGAAGCGTCTGCAGCATGGTGGCCATGTCGCCGAACTCTTCGAGAAGCTCATCGGTCGGTGCCTTTTCGGGATCCATCGCGGTCAAAATCTCCATGCCGATAAAGAGCGCGGAGAGTCCAAAAGCTAGATGCTCACTCGAGACCTGCTTGGCCACAGGAAGGTCGCCGATAGAGCGATCGATAGATTCGGCCACCACAGCGGTCCATTGTTCGAGCTGGCTATAGAGCTGCTTTCCCTGCTCAGGGTTACCTTGTGCCCCGGCGAACGCCTGGGTCAGCATGCTGATCGAGCCGATGCGGGCATCTTCCTCGCGGAGCGCTCGGGCGATTTCGACGATGCCTGCCAAGTCCTCGGCATCGGCGAGACGATCGCGGTACCGATCGCGCTGGAGTTCGGTCATGTGCCCGACGGCTTGAATGACCGCGTCGTTCACACTTCCGAAGTGGTAGAAGATGAGCGCTTGGTTGAAGTCGCCGATACCAGCGATGACCCGAGCGCTCGTGCCGACGATGCCGTTGACGCGAAGGCATTCGAGCGTGGCGTCGAGGATTCTCTGTTTGGTGTCGGCACCCGACGATTTTTTCTTTGGCTGAACCACAACGTTAGGGTACTGCTGCTGAACCGATCGATCGTGCTCTTCGGGGCCAAAGGAGTTGCTACCAATGACTGATGGTGTATTGACAGGGAAGGCTGCTCTTGTCACTGGGGGCGGAACGGGGATCGGTGCGGCGTGTGCGCAAGCTCTTGCAGCCGAGGGAGCGACCGTGACTATTTGCGGACGTACCGAAGAAAAGCTGGTCGCAGCCATTGCCGAAATGACCCCCGCCTTTGGCGGTTCCGTAAACCACGTTGTGGCCGACGTGACCAACGAGGATCAAGTTGTTGCTGCCGCCGAGGCTGCCGCTTCGGCCACCGGATCACTTGATGGTGTTGTCGCCAATGCCGGTGGTGGGGGAGCGCTCGGGCCGCTGCACGGCCAAGATGCTGACGAGTTCCGTCGAGTCCTCGACTTGAACGTCACGGGCACGCTGCTCACGCTCAAACACACAGTGCCTCACCTGATTGCGTCAGGGGGCGGGTCGTTCGTCGGGATGTCGTCGATCGCCGGTTCGGTGAGCCACCTTTGGTTTGGTGCGTACCCGGTGGCCAAGGCTGGCATCGAACACCTCATTCGCAATGCCGCCGACGAGTACGGACCGCTCGGCGTTCGATTCAATGCGATAGCTCCAGGGTTTATCGCGACCGAAATCATGGAACATTTGCCCCGCGACAGCGACGTTTATGACAGCTACATCACCAATACACCTCTTGGCGATGTTGGCGAACCATCCGATGTCGGAGCGCTTGCACGGTTCCTCATTGGTCCCGAGTCGCGTTGGATCACCGGCCAGGTCATCGCGATCGATGGCGGCCACGGCCTCCGTCGCGGTCCCGATTTCACCAGCTTTGTTGGACCAAGCCCCATCGTCGATGCCACTGCGCCGCATCGTAAGGATCCGGCCAGCTAGGGAAACAGGCTTCGTAGGGCATCGACGGCTATGCGGAAACCCTGCCAAGTGATCGGAACGACAACGGCCAGAATCAGCGCGTAGGTTGCGATCCTCACCCAAACGGGTCGATCAATAAATCGACGATGATGGTACGCCGCCTCGAGTTCTTCGAGGTCGGGGGCCAAAGGCCCTAGGACGTCAAGCGCCCGGTCAACCTCGGTATCGAGGACCATAAGGTCAAAGCCCGGTTCGGTGATGAGGTGCGGAGCGACGCTGTACGCCGGATCGCCATAGACAACAGCATCGATATCGCTTTCGGCGAGTAGGGCCTTGGCGGTATCGGCTTCGAATTTTGTCCCAAAGACCCGAATCGTGCTCATGCCGTCTGGTCGAGGAGTGCCCATGCGGCCGGCGTGTTCGTGAGGACTGCGGGTAGGCCTACTGGCCGTCGCTTGCCTCATCGCCGTTGGAACGGTCGTCGATAATCGGCTCAGACCGAGAGATGTGAATGGCTTCGGACAGCAAGTCGCTGTGAGGAACGACGATGGTTTGGCCCTCGCCGGTTTCGATCTCGAGTCCAACGGAATGCATGTTGATGACCCGGCCAGCAGTGTCGTTGTAGGCCACCAAGTCTCCCGGTTGGAGAAGGCGCTTGACGGCTCGGCCGGCGGCGAGCTCTGCAGCAACATCTCGAGCCCCGAGCCCGGCGACGAGCGCTGCGGCGAGCCCGATGCTGAAGAAGATCGAGGCGACAAGAAGCGTAAGGATCTGGGTATCGATCCCGATTTGGCTTGCTGCAATGAGTACGGCGAACGCCGTGATGAGGCCGCGGGCAATTGCTGGTACCCGACGGCGCATCGTGGTTGAAACGTGCCCGAGGCTCTGCTCGAGAATGGTGGTGACGATGGCGCCCAAAATGTTGGCGCCAATCAAGACGATCGCTGCACTCAGCACTCGAGGGATATAGGCAACGACATCTTTCGGGAGTTGCTCGAGAGCGGTCTCGTTGACGACGCCGAGCGCAATGACCAGCCCGATAATCAGACACACCGAGAAAACCAAGCTGGCGACAGCCTTGGCGACAGCTTGCACCACTTCAGGGCGGTTTTCTTTGCTCATCATCACGCGGATGACACGGGACGCGATGATTCCCACGATCAGCGAGATAACGATCGCCGATAAGGCGATCAACCATTTGGTATCCATCGTGCGGTATTTCTCCCGTTCAGAGCGTTGCGCCCACCGTAGTCGCCGAGTCCGATGGGCGGCCACTAGTGGCTACATAGCGCGCATTCGCAACCACGTACGGGGAGGTTTTACTCGTCGAGAGGTCGTTCCGTAAGAAGCAGTCGTGCGGTGGGCAGCGAGATACCCACCAGTTCGGCGAACATCTTTGCGTCGGCCCGGTTCCGTAGCGAGTCCGAGATGCGGTCGTTCATGCGGCTGACGAGGTCGTCAGGTGGTGCAAGGAATGCCGCTAAGGCATCGCTGACCGAGGGTTCAGGAATGGCAAGAGCCTCGAGGGTGCCGGCACAGCGCTCGCACTGGGCAACATGGTCGTCGACATCGACGGGTCCGCCGGTTTCGAGCCAGGTCGTGAGCTTTCGCTTGGAAGGATGGAGGCGACTTTTCATGGGCGCCACTCCTTCAGTGCGGAAGCCAGCACCTTGCGAGCCCGCAAGAGGCGGGTCTTCACGGTGGGCAGAGGGACATCGAGCATCTCGGCGATTTCGTCGTAGCTCATGTTTTCGATCTCTCGAAGGACCACGATGCTGCGAGACAGCTCATCGAGCTGACCTAGTGCGTCTTCGAACGCACTCATCGCCAGGGTGTCTTCGACCGAACGTTCGATCGTGCCACCTTGGATGCTGTCGGGAAGGAGTTCGGGGTCGCGTACTTCTTCTCGACGGCTGCGAAGTATCGACACTGCTGTGTTGTGGGTAATACGAAGTACCCAGTTCCGCAGTGGTGCGTCGCCGCGGAATGTCGGAAGTGCCTGCCATGCCTTGAGGAGCGCTTCTTGCGATGCATCTTCGGCGAGCTCGTTCTCGCGAACAACCGAACGTGCGACCCGGTAGACAGCGTCGGAGAAGTTCTCAACGAGGTACTGCAGCTGAGCCGCTGGTTCGAGTGCATGGATCTCGCTAGGAGCTGAGAGCTGCACCGGCGATGATCCGCCTGAGGCTGCGCTGGTGGCCGCGTCGAGGTTACTGCTCGACATTTTTGCGGTGGGAGCAATGCCAGCTCTATCTATAGCCAGAAGTGGGCCAACGACGATTCGATGCCACTGCCCGGCGAGCTTGTTTGAAAGCCGGCGGTTGGTGCGACGACGCGCCCACGGCGCCCTGGGCGTAGGTAGCCAGAGGTCGAGGGGGTCGACTGAGCCAAGGGCGGTCATGGAAAGAGGACGTTTCCCGGTCGGAGAAAGTCGCGTCCAAATCTGCCAAATCTTTGGGAATGGGCCATTAGGGCAAAACGTATCGCGCTATTTGACTGAGTAAGCGTCCCCCATCTCAAATGTTCAAATGGACGAGAACTGGTCCCATGTGGCAAAACTCTCCGCCAATCAAGCCAACGAATACAAGGTTCGACCAAATGGCTTGAGAAAGGAAGTGGGTCTCCCTAAAGAAGAGGTGCCCTTGAACGGTTGAGGAAAATGTACTTTGACCTGCGTTTTCGTCCGGATCTTGTACGCGGAAGTCCGCCTGGATCCGCCGTTTCGTAGAAATTTCTCGACAGTCCGCGAAATAATCCGCGACTTCTTGGAGACTCACAACGTCATTCAAGTGTCCTCACAGTTACGGGAGAAAATAAACAAAATGGTAAACGCAGGTATTGATTTCAGCGGAGCGCTCACAGACGCGTTCTCAGATCTCTTCGCATTCGTGCCGAAGATCATCGGTTTCTTGGTGATCTTCCTTATTGGTTGGTTCATTGCGAAAATTATTCGCAAGGTTGTCCACCGGGTGCTTTCGAAGGTCGGATTCGACAACATGGTCGACAAGGCCGGAATGGGCGCATACGTCGAACGGGCCGGCTTCGCTGACTCGGGCATGTTGCTCGCCAAGATCGTCTACGCATTCATCATGCTCATCGTCTTGCAGCTCGCACTTGGTTCGTTCGGTCCAGACAACCCCTTCTCTGAACTGCTCAACACCTTCATTAGCTACATTCCGAAGCTGTTCGTTGCAATCGTGCTCATCGTCATCACCGGCGCTGTAGCAAACATGGTGAAGGACATCGTCCGCCCATCGGTAGCGCATCTCGGACACGGCAACATGCTCGTGACCGGCATTGGCGCACTCATCTGGTACATCGGTGGCTTCATGGCACTGAACCAGCTCGAGGTTGCCGCAGACGTAGTGAACACCCTGTTCACCATGGTCACTTCAGCAGCAGTCTTCATCTTGGTCATCAAGTTCGGGATCGGTGGCATCCCAGCCGCTCGTGACCGCTTCTGGCCAAAGGTGTACGACAAGTTCGAAGGCTAACAACGCCTCGATCAGCGCTACGGACACCTCCCGCCGGTATCCGTAGCGTCTGAAGGACCAGGTTCCCGCCACTTGGCCTTCAGAACCCGGGAGGCATCTTCGGATGCCTCCCGGAAGTTCACACCTCTTACCCCGGGCGACTTCGAGGGCAAGACAAAATCGCTGCAAAGCTCCGACCCGCCTTGGGGCTTTGCAGTACGGAAGTCCATGGTTCCCGCCACCTGGACTCCGGATCGGGAGGCATCTTCGGATGCCTCCCGGTTTCTTTTTTGGGGCGGCCAACAGTTGTATGCTGTTGGGCTGTGGCTGTTGTCCTCCTCGTTCCGGTGAAAGCCTTTCCTTTGGCGAAGAGCCGACTCGCCGCCACCGTGGTGCCCCCGGGGCGCGCCGCACTCGCTCGGGCGATGGCGACCTCGGTGCTGCGAGCGGGAGGCCGGCTCCCGAAGGCCGTCGTCTGCGAGGACGAGCGGGTTGCCCGGTGGGCTGCTTCGAACGGAGCCTTGGTCATCTGGAAACCCAATTGCGATCTCAACCGTGCGGTGACTGAGGCGGTCGAGGCCCTCGCATCTCGTGGATTCGAGCGGGTCGTCGTGGCGCACGGAGATCTTCCTCTTGCCCGCTCGTTTGACGAGGTGATTGATTTCGATGGCGTGACGCTCGTGCCCGATCGGCGAAATCTCGGAACGAATGTGTTGTGCTTGCCGACCACTACCGCGTTCACGTTTGGTTACGGGCCGGATTCGTTCGCCTTTCATCAAGAACAGGCGGCACAGGCCGGTCTCGCTATCCGGGTGTTGGCTGACGCAGACTTGGGCTTAGACATCGATACCGCCGACGACTTGAAGACGCTGCGTGGTCGCGGCAGCGATCGAGATATTGATCGAGATAATGATCGAGATAATGATCGAGACAGCGCGCTACAAAGGAACGAGTCGCCGTGAGAACCGAGAACCTGCCGACGCCGAAGGTTGCCTTGGCGATTGCCGCTCATCCCGACGATGTCGAGTTTCAGTGCGGGGCAACCTTTGCGAAGTGGGCGGCCGATGGGTGCGTGATCCATCACCTCATCTGCACCGACGGCTCGAAGGGCACGTGGGACGCGAACGCAGATACCGATGCGCTCGTGCTACGGCGCCAACTGGAACAACGAGCAGCTGCTGACCGACTTGGGTCAACTGGCGACGTTCGATATCTCGGGCAAGTCGATGGCGAACTCACCAACAACTTGTCACTTGTGAGCCACATAGCCCGGCACATTCGAGAACTACAGCCCGAGGTTGTCTTTGGCCACGACCCGTGGATGCGATGGCGGCTTCACCCCGACCATCGCAACGCCGGATTCCTGGTTACCGACGGTGTCGTCGCCGCCCGAGATCCTCACTTCTTCCCCGAGCACGGCATCGCCCATCACCGCCCACAACACCTCCTGTTGTTCGAGACCGAAGAACCGAACCACGCTGAGGATGTCACCGGCTTCGCCGATGCCAAGGTCTCGGCGCTGGAGGCGCACGAGAGCCAGTTCGAGACAACGATGGACATTACCGATCTCGGAAGCCTCGATCAGCGGAACGCTTTTCACGCCAAGATCACGGCCGAGTTGGTCGCGAGCGGTGGCACGGTCGACATGGCGCAGGCCGAGTTGTTCCGACGAATCGACCCCTAGCGATGACCTACCTTCTGGGTATCGACACGGGTGGAACATTTACCGATGCGGCAATCATCGACGAATCCACCGAGGCGGTCGTAGCAAAAGCCAAAGCTCCGACCACCCACGGCGAGCTACTCGTTGGGGTGAAGGCGGCCATGACTGCGGCAGTCGCTCAGATTGCATCAGGGTCCAGCATTTCGCTGGTCTCCGTTTCGACCACCCTGGCCACAAACGCGTTGGTCGAGGGCACCGGGGAGCCTGCGTGTCTGATCACCATGGGATTTTCTGAGACGGAGCTTCAAAAGGCCGGCGTGGGCGAGGTGGCTGGCGACTGCATCCTTCGCTCAATCGGTGGCGGCCACAACGCCCACGGCGCCACTGTGGCCGAACTCGACCTCGAGGCTGCGTCGCGGTTACTCGATGAGCTTGAGGACGGGTCTGATGGCGGACCTGGGGGCGGATATAGGGGAAAGGTGTCGGGGTTTGCGATCGCTTCCCAATTCAGTGTGCGAAACCCTGCCCACGAACTCGCGCTCCGTGATTTCATCGTCTCTCGGACGGGAAAGCCGGTTACCTGTAGTCACGAACTTTCTGCGCAACTCGGCGGGCCCCGGCGCGCACTGACTGCTCTGCTCAACGCTCGGCTCATCGGGATGATTGCCCAGCTCGTCGACGCCGTACAACAGGCCATGGCCGAGCTCGACATCGATGCACCACTGATGATCGTGCGGGGGAACGGAACGTTGGTGTCGGCAGTGTTTGCCTCACAACGCCCGATAGAGACGGTTCTTTCTGGGCCAGCGGCCAGTGTGATCGGCGCGCAACATCTCGCTGGTATCGAGTCGGGGTTGGTCATCGACATCGGCGGTACAACCACCGACATTGCGGTCGTCGCCGACGGTGTTCCAAACACGACGCTCAATGGAGCGATGGTGGCTGGACATCGAACAATGGTCGAGGCGGTCGACATGGTCACCGTCGGCATCGGCGGAGATAGTGAGATTCGAATCGACTCTCGGTCCGACGCCGGGCCGATACTCCTTGGGCCGCAACGGGCGATTCCGATAAGTCGGCTTGCGCTCGAGCACTATGACTTGGTTATCGAGACCCTCGAGCGGCAGCTCCGAGAAGCTCCACGACAGGCCACCGATGGCCGGTTACTTGTACTCGTGTCTGCATCAGACTCTCGGCACGACTCGCGCACCCGCGGGCTCGATGAACGCGAGGCGGCCATCGTGCAAGCCTTGGCGGATGGCCCGCGACCGGTTGCGGCCGTCGCCTCGACCGGGTTGCACGTCAACGCGATCGAGCGGCTCCGTAGCCGTGGTCTCGTTCGGATCGCATCGTTTACCCCTACCGATGCCATCGAACTTCTCCGGTCAAACGATGCCCCCCGACCCAAGGGCGAACATCAGGCGGCGCTTCTCGCTGCACAGGTGTTGGCAAGACAGACCCGATCAAACGGTTCGGTGATCGCCCCTTCCGCACAGGCGTTTGCGCAAGAAGTGGTCGACGAACTGGTGCGTCTGGTCTCCGATGTTGTGCTCGACGTCGCACTTGGTGCCGATGGATTCTCGGGTCTACGTCCGTCGCAATCGCCGGTCGTTGCCGCTGGCCTCGTCGGCCAACGTGGGTTGGTGTCGGTCGATGTTTCGTTGGCTGCTCCGATCGTTGCGATCGGTGCGCCGGCCCATGCCTATCTCCCGCAGGTCGGGGCGATTGTCGCCGGGCGCAGTGGCAGCAACCAGGTGAACGTTCCGGAGCATGCCGATGTGGCCAACGCAGTTGGTTCGGTTGTGGGGAAGGTCCGGATGGTCCGCGAAGCAACGGTAAGCCAACCCACAAAGGGCCAATTCAAAGTGCACCTCGATGATCAAGCTGCGTATGGCAGCGTGGAGCGAGCCCAGCAGGCGGCCCTCGAGCGACTCACCGAACTGGTGATTGACGATGCCCGAGAGGCCGGGGCCACTACACCAGCGGTAGCCCACGAGTGGACCGAGGTGCGGGCAACCATCGAAGGTAAAGAAGTCTTTATCGACGGACGTATGGTGGTCACTGCAACCGGGCGGCCAGCGTCCTAGGCCCCACCCCTGCTTTTCTGGGGCCGGGACTTCCCCCTCCGCTACTATGCCGCCATGGACATTCGGGTTGGCGTTATTGGCGGAGGCTCCTGGGGGACAACGGTGGCGTCGCTTGCTGCGCATAACACCCCCACCACGATATGGGCGCGTGACGAGGCGGTCGTCGACGACATCAA
>CALGZB010000253.1 GCA_937934655.1 uncultured Acidimicrobiales bacterium
GCACATGCCAGGCATCGGGCGAGAGCGTGCCGATGATGTCGTTGTCGACGCCTGGTCCACTGCGAATGTTGAGCACATCGTCGGCCGACACATTCCGTACCTGCAAGACGCCGGCGGTTTCATCGGTGCCGAACGTAATGGCCGGTGGAGTAGTTGGTTCGGGGGTCGTCGCGGTTTCGGGTATAGAGGTAGTCGAGGTAGTCGACGTGGTCGCGATTGGTGCAGCTTCCGAAGTGCTAACTGGCTCGGCCGGTTCGGAAGTGTCGTCGAAAGGTATAGATGCCGGTGCGGCGTCTTCGCTGCCTGAACCGCAAGCGCTGAACAACAACGCTGAAGCTAAAAGAACAGAAGCTGTCAGTTTCTTGCGACCGGTACTGGTCTTGAGAGGTGTGAGATCCGCCATGGTGGTGAACTTCCTTCTTTGTTTGGGGGGCATCGAGCGGTGTCGCTCTTTCCCCTCACACGCACCATCGGCACAAAAGGTTTACCGGTTTTGCAAAACTTCTTCTGAAGATGATCCGGTCGACCCGTTTCGATCAAGCAATCACCGCGAAACGTCGAACCTCAAAGCATGTTGCATGTAGCCATAGCGGACGCTGATGACGCCGTTCGTACCTATACCCGCCTGATTCTCGCCGACGCCGGTTTCCGAGTGAGCGTCGCTGCAACCGCAAGCGAAGTTCGTGAATTGTTGGCCGGGGTGCGCGGTGGTCCGGTGGACTGCTTGATCACCGACGGACGGCTCCGAGTCGGAAGCGCCTTCGACGCTATTGAAGAAGCGCAACAGTGTGGCTTTATGCGCGAACTCCGTCTGGTACTTCACAGCAATGACCCTTTGGCTGGAGTGGAAGCCGAGTTTCGAGACATCCCCGTTGCTCAACTGCTGACGAAACCCTGTGCCCCAGAGGACCTCGTGGCCGCAGTTGGCGAAACATCGCTCGCTGCTGGGCGATAGCAGCGCCAGTACACCTGAAACTTTTGCCGGCTGGTGTTGCGACTCGGTGGGTGAAGATGGTTGTCTTAGCAGTCGTCATGCGCGAGTGCTAACGCTCGCCTTTCTTCTGTGCAGGAGCCTTTCATGGCAAAAAACATCACCTTTGATCAAGAAGCCCGGCGCTCGCTTGAAGCCGGAATGAACGTCCTGGCTGACGCAGTGCGAGTGACCCTTGGACCGAAAGGTCGCAACGTCGTCATTTCCAAGTCATGGGGCGCTCCCACCATCACAAACGATGGTGTGTCGATTGCCAAAGAGATCGATCTCGAAGATCCCATCGAGCGCATCGGCGCAGAGCTCGTCAAAGAGGTCGCCAAAAAGACCGACGATGTTGCTGGCGACGGCACCACCACCGCCACGGTTCTTGCCTGGACCATGGTCGGCGAAGGCCTTCGGAACATCGCCGCCGGCGCCAACCCGATGCGCGTCAAGGTCGGAATCGAAGCAGCTGTTGAAGCAGCGGTCGCCGAGATCCGCTCCATGGCCAACGAGGTCACCTCCAAGGAACAAATCGCCCAGGTCGCTTCGGTTTCCTCCGCCGACCTCACCATTGGTTCGATGATCGCCGACGCCATCGACAAAGTCGGCAAAGACGGCGTTATCACCGTTGAAGACGGCCAGTCCTTCGGCATGGAAATGGATCTCGTCGAGGGCATGCGCTTCGACAAGGGCTACATCTCCCCCTACTTCGCGACCGACACCGATCGAATGGAAGCAGTTCTCGAAGCTCCCTACATCCTGTTCGTGTCGTCCAAGATCTCCGCAGTACGCGATCTCATCCCTGTGCTTGAGCTGGTCATGAAGACCGGTCAGCCACTGGTCATCATCGCCGAAGACATCGAAGGCGAAGCACTTTCGACACTCGTCGTGAACAAGATCCGCGGCACGTTCAACGCCGTCGCCGTAAAGGCCCCGGCCTTCGGTGACCGTCGCAAGGCTCTTCTCCAAGACATGGCAATCCTCACCGGTGGCCAGGTCATCAGCGAGGAAGTCGGCCTCAAGATTGAAACCACAACACTTGAGATGCTCGGTCAAGCTCGCCGCATCGTTGTCACCAAGGATGAAACCCTCATCATCGAGGGCGCCGGGGATGACGAGGAAATCGCTGGCCGCGTTGGCCAGATCAAAGCGGAACTCGAAGCAACCGACTCCGACTACGACGGCGAGAAGCTCCAAGAACGTCTCGCCAAGCTTTCGGGTGGCGTCGCTGTCCTCAAGGTTGGCGCAGCCACCGAGGTCGAACTCAAAGAGAAGAAGCACCGCATCGAAGATGCAGTGAGCACCACGAAGGCTGCCATTGAAGAGGGCGTCGTCGCTGGCGGTGGCGTTACCCTTCTCCGGGCAGAGGCTGCTGCAGAAGATGTTGCGAAGAAGCTCCTCAAGAAGGACCCCGACGCATCCACTGGCGCAAGCATCGTCGCCCGTTCGCTTTCGGGCCCGCTGAACCAGATTGCTGAAAACGCTGGCCTTAACGGCGCAGTTATCGTGAATGCGGTTCGTGCGCTCGAAGGGTCCAACGGTTTCAACGCTGCGACTGGCGAGTATGAAGACCTCGTAAAGGCCGGCATCATCGATGCCGCCAAGGTCACTCGTTCCGCACTGCAGAACGCTGGTTCCATCGCTGCTCTGTTCCTCACCACCGAAGCTGTTGTCACCGACGCTCCGGCACCAGAAGCCGACGATCACGCCGGTCACGGTCACTAAACTTCTGCGAATCGGCGAACACCCCAGGGCAAACGCCCTGGGGTGTTCGTCGTTTTGGGACTCTGCATGCTCCGGCGCCGCGAGAAGCGTTCGATCTGAGAGACTGTGGCTATGCGCCAGGGTCGGTCTGAACAGTTTCTTACGTACCGGGTTGACGCCGACGGCCGCACACGCGCCCCTGATGACCTCATCGTTGAAGAGCCGATGTCGATTCAGCTCGATGGCGCTGAAGTCTCCACCACAATGCGGACCCCCGGTCATGACTTCGAGCTTGCCGCTGGGTTCCTGCATGCCGAAGGCCTCCTTGGTGACGCAACAATCCAGACCGTTCGGTACTGCGCTACCGGCTCGGCGGTAACGACCGAGTTCAACGTTGTCACGGTCGAAACCGGCGGCCAAGCACCCGTCCCTACCCCTCGCCTGCAGATCACCAACTCTTCCTGTGGCCTGTGCGGCTCACAAACGCTCGAGGAGCTCACCAGTCGGCTGGAGCCGCTCGAGGCCGACCGGTTCCCGATCGAGCACCTCCTCGCTGCACCCGACAAGGTTCGCGGTCTGCAAACACTGTTTGAGTCGACCGGTTCGGTCCACGCCGCGGCCGAGATCCTGCCCGATGGCGACATCGGCGTTGTCCGCGAAGATATCGGTCGCCATAACGCGGTCGACAAGGTTGTTGGCCGCCTGCTGCTCGACGGCAAGCTACCCGCCGGCGACCGAGCGTTGTACGTAAGCGGCCGGGCGAGTTTTGAGATGGTGCAGAAGGCGTGGGCCGGAGGTTTCTCTGCGGTGGTTGCCGTCAGTGCTCCGTCAGCGCTGGCCGTCGATACCGCCCGGGCAGCCAACCTCATGCTCGCCGGGTTTGCTCGAGGCGGCAGCATGAATATCTACAGCCCGCTCGAACTCGGGTAGTCACGAGGCAGACGGGTAGCTTTGCCGGTATGAGTGAACCGGTGATTCCGTCTGAAGGTTTGGGTGTTCTGCACCTGTTTTGCAAAGGTGCCCATGGCGCCGATTGGGCGCAGGTTGCTGCCGCAGTAGCAAAGGCCGAAACCGCGGAGGCGCAGGTAATTAGCGTTGCGACACTCGGCCATAAAGCCGAGGTCGGCTTTATGGTTCTCGCCGATGACTGGTGGAAGCTACGCGATCTCCAGACCGGTCTCACCGCTGCCGGCCTCGACATCGTCGATTCCTATGTGTCGCTTACCGAGATCAGCGAGTACGCAGCGGGAGTCCCCGAGGAGATGCGCAATATGCGCCTCTACCCGCAGCTTCCGCCCGAAGATAAGCCTGCTTGGTGCTTCTACCCGATGTCGAAGCGTCGGGTCGTTGGCCAGAACTGGTTCAACCTTCCTTTCGAAGAACGCAAAGAACTCATGTACGGGCATGGGAAATCGGGCCGAGCCTTCAAGGGCCGCATCCTTCAGGTCATCACCGGCTCAACCGGCATCGACGATTACGAGTGGGGCGTAACGCTCTTCGGCGATTTCCCCGACACGCTCAAAGAGGTCGTTTACACGATGCGTTTCGACGAGGCGTCCTCTGACTACGCCGAGTTCGGCCCGTTCTATGCAGGAATCGTCTGCACGGTAGCCGAGCTCGCCGACCGGTTGACCTGATCGGTATGGCCGACCTCTGCGACGTACTCGGAATAGAACGCCCGGTGCTTCTTGCGCCCATGGCAAAGATCGCCGGCGGCGTATTGTCCGCTGCGGTTTCTGACGCTGGCGGGCTCGGAGTGCTCGGAGGCGGCTACGGCGGGACCGAATGGCTCGATGAACAAACCCAACTCGCCGGCGACTCGCGGGTGGGTATCGGCCTCATCACGTGGAACATGTCGGCAACCGCGGTGGCCGATGCGCTTGCCTACCAACCGCCTGCGCTCTGGTTGTCCTTCGGTGACCCGGCACCTCACATTCCGTTGATCCATGAGGCTGGCGCGGTTGCGATCTGCCAGGTTGCCAGCGTGGGTGAAGCACTCGCTGCCATCGATGCAGGCGCCGATGTGATCGTGGCGCAGGGAAGCGAATCGGGCGGTCACGGCCGGTCGGGTCGATCGCTGTTCGGGCTCCTACCGGCTATCCGAGCCGCTGCACCATCGATTCCTCTTGTTGCTGCCGGCGGGATCGGCGACGCCGCTGGTTTTGATGCTGCCCGGGCGCTCGGCGCCGACGGCGTTGCGTTGGGCACAGCGCTCTACGCAACCCACGAGGCCCAAGACGCCGAGGCTGCGAAACAGCGACTCGTGACTGCGACTGGTGACGACACGGTTCGCTGCACGCTGTACGACAAGGTTCGCGGCCCCGAATGGCCCGAGGGTTACGACGGCCGATGCGTAAAAACCGAACTCACCGACGAGTGGGCCGGACGCGAACACGAGCTCACATCGAACACGCTCGAGCCAATGGTGGCTCGCCACACGCAGGCGGCATCAGATGCCGATATGTCGGTGCGGGTTCTTTGGGCTGGCGAAGGGCTCGACGCGATAACGGCGATCCGGCCGGCGGCGGAGATCGTCGAACGGTTTACTCGCTAAGGGTGCCGGCGCTGACCACATTTGTGGGAAGGCCGACGAGGTTGCCGAATCGGTGGAGCGTTACCGACATTGCCTGTTCACGCAGATAATTCTGCAGTTCGATCCGTCCAACCTTTGTGACTGGTTGCTCGGCGATGTGGATCGCCGCGGCGGCGGCAGTGGCCCGCACGGCTTCGGTGGTGGTTCCGAGGAGTCGCACCCGTGTCATCGGCGAGGACGCGGACGTCTTGTCGATCGAGCGCAGCAGGTCGGCGAAGTGTTCGTCGCTCTGCTCATCGGCCCGTGAAATCAGCACCGGAACCGAGCAAACCCGGGCAGCCTTCTCGACGAGCTTGAGATCGGCGTCGGCGCCATCGAGCCCGACTCGAACGATGATGCGATCGAGCGGGCGGTACCGGAAGAGGTTGGCTTCACAGAACAGGTCGACCGGGTCGTGGACCTGATCGAAGTGCGACTGCCACGCGGCCTCGTAGTCGTCGGTGGTTGTGGGGTCCGTGGTTGGCGTCCAGGTGCCGAGCGTCATCACATAGTTCGGACCGCCAGCCTTGGCTCCGGGACCAACGGAGCTGTGCTTCCAGCCGCCAAAGGGTTGTCGGGCCACGATTGCACCGGTGATGGCACGGTTGACGTAGCCGTTGCCGATCTCGATGTGTTCCATCCAATGGTCGACCTCGGCGGGGTCGAGTGAATGGATGCCCCCGGTAAGTGCGTAGGTGCTGCTGTTGGCGATTGCGATGGCTTCATCGAGTGTCTCGGCGTGGATCAGACCAAGGATGGGTCCGAAGCATTCGGTGCGATGGAACCAAGAGTCGGGTTTCACTCCGGCCCGAACACCTGGGCTGCAATGATCGCCTGAGATGGTTGGTTGGACGAGCCAAGATTCGCCCGAATCGAGTGTGGTGACCGCTCGGCGGAGTCGGTCGTTGATGCCGCCAACCATCGGGGCAATATCGGTGCGGATATCGGTCGAATCGCCGAGTGTAAGGCTTTCGGCGGCGTCGATGACTTGCCGGTGGAACCTGTCCGAGTCGGCGACTTCGCCGACCAGGATTGCCAGACTCGCCGCAGAGCACTTTTGGCCTGCGTGGCCAAACGCCGACTGCACCAGGTCTTTGGCTGCGAGGTCGATGTCCGCGCTTGGGGTAATGATGAGAACGTTCTTCCCCGAGGTCTCGGCAAAGAGTTTGAGGTCGGGCTTCCAGGATCGGAACAGGTCTGCGGTCTCTGATGAGCCGGTAAGGATCACGCCGTCGACCGACTCGATGAGGTGGCGGCCAACCTCGTTATCGGGTGTGCGTCGGAACTGCAGGGTTTGTTCGGGAACCCCTGCGGCCCAAAGGGCCTCGGCCACAATCTCGGCGCAGCGTGGGGTTTCGGGCGCCGGTTTGAAGATGACCGAGTTGCCTGCTGCGAGACTTGCGAGCACGCCGCCAGCTGGGATCGCAACTGGGAAGTTCCACGGAGGTACTACCGCCATGACGCCGAGTGGGGCGAAGGTGGCGTTGGGTGCGTGGAGTTCAACGGCTGCGTCGGCGTACCAGCGTGCGAAGTCGATGCCCTCGCAGATCTCGTTGTCGGCCTGCTCGAAGGTTTTGTTGGCTTCGTGGAGCATCGTGGCGATGAGTTCGGCTCGCCGGGCATCGAGTTCGTTGGCGGCGCGGTGCAGGATTTGGCGACGTTCTTCGGCCGGTGTGTTCGACCAGATCTCAAACCCGCGTCGGGCGGCCGCAACGTAGCCGTCGACAGCATCGATAGTCGTGCTGATCGGTTCGACGCAACCTTTGGGTTGTATCGCCAGTGTTTTGGTGATCCATCGGCGATTGGCCGGTAGCGATGGGTCGGTTTCGGGATCGTTCTTGAATGGGCCAGGCGTAGAGAGCGCTGCGCCGTCAGCTCGGTCTTGCGTCCGATTGGGCGAAGCCGACACGGTATGTCGCATCGCCATGGCTTCCCGGAAGATCGCTTCTTGTTCGCGAAAGCTGGCCGACTCGGGTGTGAGGGAGAACAGCGCTTTCATGAAGTTGTCGTCGGCAGCGTTTTCTTCAAGGCGTCGAAACAGGTAGCTGATGGCAACATCGAAATCTTCAGCTTCGACCGCGGGTGTGTAGAGCAACATTTGGGGTGCCCCGTCGGCGCTGGTTGATTCGTTGACCGCCTTGGCCTGCGCTGATGCCATGCCTTGCAGCATCTCGAACTGGACCTGGTGGGCCACACCTTGGTGGTCGGCGAGGAGCTTGGCCCAGGCGACATCGAACAGGTTGTGGCTGGCAACGCCGATGCGCACGCCGGTGAGCCGGTCCGGGGTAAAGGCCCACTCCAGGCATCGCTTGTAGTTGGCGTCGCTCTCGATCTTGCTAGCAAACGGTGCCTGCTCCCAGCCGTGCATCGCGGCATCGACCTTCTCCATGGCGAGGTTTGCGCCTTTCACCAACCGGATCTTGATGGTGCCGCCGCCGTTGCTGTGTCTCTCGTTTGCCCACTCCACCAGTTCTTGAAGGGCGTTGAATGCATCTGGGAGGTACGCCTGAAGAACGATGCCGGCGTCGAGATGCATCCTTTGTGGTTCGCTGAGCACCTCTTTGAACGCGTGCATCGTGAGCTCGAGATCGTGGTACTCCTCCATGTCGAAGTTGATGAAGGTCGGTGGCGACACCGATGCTGCATGGTCGAACAGCAGGGCCGCCCGTTCCTTGACACGCATCAAGCTGTCGTCGTAGGCCCAGTGGTTGAGCTGGGAAGCCACGGCCGAGATCTTCACCGAGACGTAGTCGACATGAGGTTGCTCGAGCAGTCGGAGGAGGCGCTCGAGGCGAGCGGTGGCCTCACGTTCGCCCATGACCGCTTCGCCGAGCAGATTCACGTTCAGAGCGAATCCGTCGGCGCGGTTGTGTTCGAGATGTTTGGTGAGCTTTGCGGGTTCGCCCGGTGCCACGAGGTGGCCGACGATCGACTTCATCCTTCGACGAGCAAGCGGCAAAACAATGCCGGGCAGCCGGGGAGCGATCTGGGCGCCGGCGCGAAGGAGAAGCGCGTCGATTCGCGTCAGGAAGGCGGGGAGTTTCTGGCTGTTGACCAAGGCCGACAGTTGCTGGGCGCCGACGGCGTTGGAATCGGGACGAACCACGCGGTCGACGAACCCCATAACAAAGGGAACACCGCGATCGTCAGCGATGAGGTCGCCGAGCTGCGCCATGGTGTCGCGGTCCTCTGCGGTCTCGAGTTGTGCGCTGCGTTTCAGCCAATGGGCGACAAGCGCAACAGCTGGAGCGACCAGTGCATCTGCAGTGGTTTCGCTGGGATGGGTTGAGACAGGGGCGGCCATACCTAAGTTTGCGCGATCAACCCATTGTTCGTCTTGTACGATCCGTTCGACCATGACGTCGAAAAAGACCAACGGTGGGCTACCACTCGACTCCGACGCCCCTGAGGCACGGGTTTTCCCCTGCCAGGATGAGCTCCTTCGCCTCTTCGAGACGCTCATCAATGTGATGTTTTGTGTCAAAGGGCTCGACGGCAGGTACCTCGAGGTCAACAGCGCTTTTGTACGGCGAACCGGCACGCGTTCGAAACGCTCGGTCGTCGGCCGAACCGCCTCGGACCTGTTCATCGCCGAGCTCGCCGAACGGTACGAGGAACAAGATCGCGAAGTGTTCTCTTCCCGTGAGCCGCTCAGGGATCAGCTCGAGCTGATTCGGCGCCCTGACGGAGCTCTCGGCTGGTACTTAACCACCAAGATTCCAGTGGGTGACGCCAACGATCGAGCAAAGCTCGTCGGCCTCGTAAGCGTGAGCCGCGACCTTCTCACACCAAGCGCCGAAAGCATCGCTCTCGAGAGCCTTTCGCACGTGGTGACCTATGTGCGCGAGAACCTCGACGGGTCGATCCGTATGGCCGACCTTGCCGAAGTCGCTTCGTGTTCGACGAGTCAGCTCGAGCGGCGAATGCGGAAGACCTTTGGTCAGAGCGCCACCCAGTACGTGTTGCGGGTCCGGGTTGAAACAGCGGCTCGGCTCCTCATCGAGACCGACAAGCCGCTCGCCACCATTGCCGCTGCGGTCGGCTTCTATGACCAATCTGATTTCACGCGACGGTTTGCCCGGCTAACGAACGAGACACCGGCACAGTTTCGGCTGACGCATCAGGACGCCGATTCGGTGAGTCGGGCGTTTCGCCACTGAGTTTCCACAAATCCGATCTGAAACCAACACTTTCTGCGGTAGTTGTCCGGAACTGTGAGAACTCTTTACATAGGGATGTATTTTCGGCGCACGATT
>CALGZB010000254.1 GCA_937934655.1 uncultured Acidimicrobiales bacterium
GCCACGCTCATCGCCGAGGCGAGCGAACTCTCAGCCGATGCCCTCTCTGGCGCAGGCGACCTCACTACGCTCATCGATGAACTCGAGAGACTTACCGACCTCGTCGAACAGAACCTCCAGCAACAAACAAACACTGACTCCCGCGCCGTCTGAGGAAGAATCCGTGACCACGTACGATCCAAGCCCAAACGAGCGCCGCCCCTTCAGTCTCATGAAGTGGATTGCCGACCACGCCGAAGACCTCACACCACCGGTCTCAAACAAGCAGATCTGGCGTGAGGCCGACATGATCGTGATGATCGTCGGCGGAGGCAACCAACGCAACGACTTCCATGACGATCCTCGCGAAGAGTTCTTCTACCAGATCAAGGGCGACATGGACCTGGTGATCTGGGACGAAGCCGGTACCGCTCCTCGGCATATGCCGATTCGAGAGGGCGAGATCTATCTTCTTCCTCCCGGTGTTCGGCACTCTCCCCAACGCCCCGATCGCGATTCGGTCGGGCTTGTTGTCGAATACCAGCGCGATGTTGGCGAACTCGACGGTTTCGAGTGGGCGTGCTTCAACTGCTTCAACCTTGTCCACCGAGTCGAGATCCAGGTACAGGCCATCGATAAGGATCTCCCACCGCTGTTCGCCGCCTTCAACGGGGACGAAGCCGCACGAACCTGCCCACACTGCGGCACCCTGCACCCCGGCAAGGACGGCCGCCTGTGAGCCATGATCTTCACGGCGACTTTCCTACGGCAGCTCAACTCGACGCAGCCGATCCGCTCGCCGAGTTTCGATCGCAGTTCGAGCTCCCCGACGGCATCTACCTGGTTGGTAACTCGCTCGGCGCTCTCCCAAAGACCGCCCGCCATCATGTAGCCACCGAGCTCGATCGCTGGAGCAGCTTGGGCGTGGAAGGCCACTTCACTGGCGACCTTGCCTGGAAGGATTACCACCATCTCGTAACCGGGCAGCTGGCCTCGATAACGGGCGCGAAGCCCGAAGAAGTGGTTGCCATGAATGCGCTCACCGTCAATCTTCACCTCCTGATGGTGAGCTTCTACCAACCCACACCACAGCGACACAAGATCCTGATCGAGAGCCACGCTTTCCCGTCGGATCACTTCGCGGCCGAATCACAGATCCGCCATCGCGGCTTCGACCCAACGGAATCGCTCGTGCTCATCGCCCCGCGAGACGGCGAAGAAACACTCCGGACCGACGACATCCTCGCAACCATTGCCGAACATGGCGACGAGCTGGCGCTCGTGATGCTCCCTGGTGTCCAGTACTACACCGGCCAAGTTCTGCCGATGGCCGAGATCACTCAGGCTGGCCACGCTGTAGGTGCCTTCGTCGGCTTCGACCTGGCCCATGCAGTAGGTAACGTCGAACTCTCCCTCCATGACTGGGACGTCGACTTTGCCGCCTGGTGCTCGTACAAGTACCTCAACAGCGGACCCGGGGGAGTAGGTGGGGCATTTGTGCATTCGCGCCATGTCGCCGATCAAACCCTGCCGAAGTTCTTGGGATGGTGGGGCACCAACGCGTCGACCCGATTCGAAATGGCCACCGAGTTCGACGCCATCCCCACCATCGAGTCATGGCAACTTTCCAACGCTCCCATTCTTCCCCTCGCCGTGCTGCGGGCGTCGCTCGACATCATCGAAGCCGCCGGGGGAGTACCGGCGCTCCGCAAGAAGTCCGAGCTGCAGATCGAGTTCTTCGACCGCCGCCTTACCGAGACGCTCGGAGACCGCATCGACAACATCACCCCCCAGAGACTGGAGGAGCGCGGCTGCCAATACGCCCTCCGCGTTACTAACGGCGACGGCAAGCGAGTCTTCGAAGCCCTGGAACATGCCCGGGTGCTCTGCGATTGGCGAGAGCCGGACGTCATCCGGGTAGCGCCAGTGCCGCTGTACAACTCGTTCGACGACATCGAACAGTTCGTGCAGATCCTCGACGGGATCGTCACATGACCGCACCCGACGGACCAATCGTCATCGCAGGAGCCGGGCAAGCTGGCTCTCTCATGGCGATCTACCTTGCCCGCCAAGGCCACGACGTCACCGTGTACGAGAGCCGCTCCGATCTGCGCCGCCACGACATCGACGCCGGCCGATCGATCAACCTTGCGCTCGCTACCCGCGGCATGGTGCCGCTCATCGACGTAGGGGTCATCGACCAAGTCGACGCCATCACAATCCCGATGCGGGGCCGCATGGTTCATGCAATCGACGACCCAACCCCCGAGCTGCAGCCGTATGGCCAGCAAGCACACGAGGTCATCCACTCCGTCTCGCGCACCGACCTCAACGCCATTCTTCTCGACGCCGCTGAAGCAACCGGCCGGGTCGCTATCGAGTTCGATACCCAGATCGAGTCGGTCGATCTTCAGGACTCAGTGCTGCGCTTTGCCGACGGCCGTGTCGAACCGTTTGGTTTAGTCATCGGCGCCGACGGTGCTGGATCACGGGTGCGAAAAGCAATCGCCGAAATGGGCGCCGGTAGGTATGAAACCGAATGGCTCGACCACTCCTACAAAGAGCTGACCTTGCCGCCGACTGCCGACGGCAGCCATTTGATCGACCCCAACGCGCTGCACATTTGGCCCCGCGGTCAGTTCATGCTCATTGCGCTCGCCAACCCTGAGGGCGACTTCACCATCACGCTGTTCGCCCCAACCGATACCTTCGACAAGCTCGAGACCGCCGGTCAGGTCGATGCCTTCTTCGACGCCGAGTTCGCCGACTTCGCTGCGCTTGTACCCGACCTCGCACAACAGTTCATTGAGAACCCCACGGGCCCCCTAGGAACGCTGCGAGCCTCGGGATGGAGCTATGAGGATAAGGCCGTGATCGTGGGCGACGCCGCTCACGCAATCGTGCCGTTCCATGGCCAAGGCATGAACGCGGCAATGGAGTCGGCCCGGGCACTGCACCGGCATATGTCGGAAAACACCGACGACTTCGCCGCAGCGTTCCGCAGCTATGAGGCCGACCGAAAACCCGATGCCGATGCCATCGCCGACATGGCGCTTCAGAACTACATCGAGATGCGGTCGGGCGTTATCGACCCCGATTATCTCGCCAAACGTGAGCTAGCTCTGGCGCTTGAGCAGCGTCATCCCGGCCATATCAGTCCTCGCTACAACATGGTCATGTTCTCAACCATGCCCTACGCCGAAGCCCAATCCCGGGCTGCCACCCAGGGCGACATCATCGCAAAAGCAATCGCCGACCCGACCATCGACATCGACGCCTTGGTTGCGGCACTTCCGCCGCTCCCGCAGCTCGACCCGCTCGCCGACCCCGACGCCCTCACAAACTCCTAGACGCCAGAGATACCTATGAGCCTTCCCTTCGAAAACGACGACGACTTTACCTACGGCAGCTACCTCAAGGTCCCCGAACTGCTCTCGCTGCAGCAGTGCGTGTCGGTCGATCCCGACACCGGCGGCCCCGAACACGACGAGACGTTGTTCATCGTCATTCATCAGGTCTACGAGCTCTGGTTCAAACAGATCCTGCACGAGATCGACTACATCATCGTGATGCTCGACGGGCACAAGATCAACGGCGCCCGAAGCCATCTCAAACGGGTACTCAAGATCATGAAAACGCTCGTGGGCCAGATCGACGTGTTGGAAACCATGACCCCGGCCGAGTTTGCGAGCTTCCGCAACTTTCTGGCCAACGCCAGCGGCTTTCAATCCGCCCAGTTTCGCGAGCTCGAGTTCCTTCTCGGAGTGAAAGACCGGGTCCAGGTCGAATGGTTCGGCGGCGAAGAGGGCGACCGGTTGGCCCGTCGCTACGAATCACCGACGCTCTGGGACTCCTTCGCCCACTATCTGCATCGCCACGGACTTCACGTTCCCCAGGAGGTCCTCGAACGCGATGTTCGCGAACCAATCGTGGAGAACGCCGAACTCCAAGCCACCATCGTGAGCCACTACAGCGACGAAGGTCTCGCTGGATTCTGCGAGACCCTGACCGACCTCGACGAAGGTCTTCAAGAGTGGCGATACCGGCACATGATGATGGTACGCCGCACGATTGGCACCAAACCCGGAACCGGCGGCTCCGAAGGCGCCGAGTATCTCGCCACCACGCTCTTCCATCCCGTGTTCCCCGACCTTTGGGCCATCCGCGCCGCGTTCTAGCGACCCCTTCCTCCCTTCCTCCCTCTCTTTCTTACGAAACGACTTCTTCTATGCCTACTACTTTGCGCAACTATCCAGAACTGAAGCTCTACATCGGCGGATCCTGGCGGACCACCGACACCGACATGCCCGTCATCAACCCATCGACCGAGGAGGAAGTCGGCCGTCTGCCCGTCGCCCA
>CALGZB010000255.1 GCA_937934655.1 uncultured Acidimicrobiales bacterium
CACGTGTTCATCGACGGCAAACTTGTTCGAGCAATCCAGATCCAACCCGACAAAAACGACTACCCCTTAAACCATGACAGCCTGTGAGGGATGCCCCGCGACATCTGTGAGGCATGTCCCGCGACATGACACCAAACCCCCAGTTTTCCACCTGGCACCAAAAGGGGGGTTTGGTGCCAGGTGGACGCGTCCGACGGGGGTCTCGAAAACGCAAAAGACCGGCCGGGCAGAAGCTCGACCGGTCCAGATGCGAAATTCGCAGAAGCGAAATTACTTGAGTTCTACCGAACCGCCGGCTGCCTCAATGGCATCCTTGGCTTTGTTGGCGTCTTCTTTCGAAGCCTTCTCAAGGATTGGGCTTGGTGCGTTGTCGACCAGGTCCTTGGCTTCTTTGAGTCCGAGGCTGGTAAGGCCACGAACCTCTTTGATGACAGCGATCTTCTTGTCGCCAGCACCGGTGAGGATGACATCGAATTCATCCTGCTCTTCGGCAGCTTCGCCGCCGCCGGCTGCTGGTGCGGCCATAGCTGCCATTGGGGCAGCTGCGGTCACGCCGAAGCGCTCTTCAAATTCATCGAGCAGTTCTTTCAGCTCGAGAACACTCATGCTGGAGATCGCGTCGAGGATCTCTTCTTTGGTAGCCATTATCAGCTCTCCTCTGTTTCGGTTTCGGTAGTAGATTCTTCGGCCGGAGCCTCGGAGTCGGTTGACTCCGGGGCGGGTGCCTCGGACTCGGGTGTTGCATCGTCGGCGGGTGCCGCCGATTCTTCGTCCGCGGCGTCTGAGGCTGGTGCCTCGTCGGCTGAAGCGGTTTCGTCAGCGGCAGCATCATCTGCTGGCGCATCGGTCTCTGTGGCCGCAGCATCATCTGCTGGAGCCGAATCTTCTGGGGTCTCATCGGCGGCTTCTGCGGCGGGCTCTTCAGCTGCGGCAGGAGCGTCGGGAGCGGCATCGGGGCCGCCACCTTCGGCGATGAGTGCGTTGAGGGCGTAGGCGAAGTCGCGTGGGATTGCCTGAAGCAACGAAGCGAACTTCTGCATTGGTGCGGCAAGTCCGCCAGCCAAACGGGCGAGGAGTTCTTCGCGTGGTGGGATCTTGGCGAGAGCGTTGACGTCGTCAGGCGACAACACTGCATCGTCGAGCATTCCACCCTTGATAACAAGAGCGTCATTCTCTTTGGCAAAGTCCGACAGCGCTTTGGCGACACCGACTGCATCGCCGCGTTCGCCGTCGGCGGTTTTGGTGACGAAGGCAAGGGCGGTTGGGCCCGTGAAGTGCTCTTCAAGATCGGTAAGACCAAGGTCTTTCACCGCACGAAGCGCCAGGGTGTTCTTGTAAATCTTGTATTCGCCGCCAGCTTCGCGCATTGCAGCACGGAGCTTGGCCATTGCTGGAACGTCGAGACCGCGGTATTCGGTCAAAACAACTGCAGAGCTGTTCTCGAACTTTTCGCGCACTTCGGCGACTGCCGCAACCTTTTCCGGTCGTGGTTCGGTTCTCATAGAGCTTTCCTCGGATTCTTCGGATTCTTACGTTGTCGCCGGAAAACCAATAAAGGCGTTCACTTGGAGAAGTGAACGCCCATTTTCCCAAATCGGACAAGCCGTTTGGAATATGGATTTTCACCTCATCAGGCGGAGGGCTCGCATTTCTGCGAACCAGTCCTTTCAGCAGCCAGGCTGCACCGGAAGTCTTAGGCGACCAGATTTTGAATGTGGGGCAAGCTTAACGGTGCCAGCCCAAATGTTGCTACTCGGCCTCAGCTTCTGCGGCGGGCTCTTCTGCTGGAGCGGCAGGCGCTTCAGCGGGAGCTGCTTGAGCAGCGGCAGCCGGCGCATCAGGGGCGCCCGCGTCAGCTGATACACGGTTGGGATCGAGCTTGACGCTTGGGCCCATCGTGGAAGAAATCGATGCCTTGCGGACGTACTTGCCTTTGGTCGAGTTGGGCTTCACACGAAGCAGCTCTTCATAGACAGCACTCAGGTTGCGAAGGAGATCTTCAGGGGTGAAGCTCACCTTGCCGACAGGTACGTGAACGTTTCCGAACTTGTCGGTGCGGTACTCGACCTTTCCGCCCTTGAATTCGGCGACAGCCTTTGCAACGTCTGGGGTAACGGTTCCGGTCTTGGGGTTTGGCATCAGGCCACGAGGGCCCAGCGCACGGCCGAGCTTTCCAACGACGGGCATCATGTCGGGAGCGGCGATGGCGACATCAAAGTCGAGCATTCCGCCCTCAACCTCGGCTGCGAGTTCTTCGCCACCGACGAATTCGGCGCCAGCTTCGCGAGCGGCGGCTGCGGCTTCGCCCTGGGCGAAGACAGCGACGCGAACGTCTTTACCCGAACCGGCGGGGAGGCTGATGGTACCTCGCACCATTTCTTCAGCTTTGCGAGGATCGACGCCGAGACGGACTACAAGGTCAACGCCTTCGTCGAAACTCTTGCCGCCGAGACTCTTCACAACGCCGATTGCTTCGGTGCCGGTGTGGAGTGCTTCGCGGTCGTAACGCTTTACTGCGTCGTCGTACTTCTTTGCCATGGTTGTTCTCCCGTATTTCGGCACTCACGTTGAGTGCGCCGGTACCTCATGTCGAATCGCAGGATGCGAATCGACGAGTTGGCCAGAGTCAAACTCTGAGCCTGCGAACGAGCGGGCGAGGTACTCCCGCGGCTGTCGCAACTACATGTTGTGCCTAGCGGCGATTATTTGATTGCTAGGGCTTAACTGCGATTACTTAACCGCGATGCCCATGCTGCGTGCGGTTCCGCGAACCTGCTGCTTGGCACCATCGAGGTCGATAGCGTTGAGGTCGGGCATCTTGAGCTCGGCGATCTCGGTGACCTGAGCTTCAGTGATGCTTCCGGCTTCTTCGCGACCAGGTTCTTGTGCAGCCTTTTCAAGGCCTGCGGCCTGGCGAACCAAGAATGCCGTCGGAGGTGTCTTCGTGATGAACGAGAACGAACGGTCCTCGAAGATCGAGATCTCGACAGGAATGATCTGCCCGCGGCTGCCTTCGGTCTTTGCGTTGTATTCCTTGCAGAAGTCCATGATCGCAATACCGTGGGGACCGAGTGCGGTACCGACCGGTGGAGCAGGCGAAGCCTGGCCAGCGGGGATCTGGATCTTTACAACTGCAGTGACTTGTTTCTTTGCCATGATGGCGTCCTTGTGAATTTCGATGTGCTGCGGTCACGCAGTCACTTTGTGGCACCGAATTTTGATGACACGATTTGATGACACTGGGCCAGCGGATAAGTGTGCCCGCATCCTGGCGCCGAGTACAACCGGGGCGTTTCCGCCCCAGTGGGAATTCGTTGCTGAGCGGGATGCTCAGAGACGGGCGACTTGGGAGAACTCGAGCTCGACGGGAGTCTCTCGACCAAAGATGTTTACCAACACCTTGACCTTGAGCTGCTCTTCGTTGATCTCGCGAACTTCGCCGGAGAAATCGGCGAAGGGGCCTTCTTTGACCCGAACCGATTCGCCAACTTCGAACTCGAAGCGGGCCTTGGTGCGACTTGGTGCCTGCTCGCCCTCGACCTTGACCTGGAGGAACTTCTCGACCTCTTTGCGAAGCAATGGGGACGGACGTCCACCGGGAGGCCCAACGATGTTGGTGATACCGGGGGTGTTGCGAATGATGTACCAGGCATCGTCGTTGAGACGGACTCGGACTACGAGGTAGCCGGGGAACATCTTCTTTTGAACGACGACCTTTTTGCCGCCCTTAAACTCGGCGACATCTTCCATTGGGATGACCACTTCGTAGATGCGGTCCTCCATGTTCATGGAGTTGGCCCGAGCCTCGAGGTTTTGTTTGGCCTTCTTCTCGTAGCCCGACTGGGTATGCACGGCATACCATTTACCGGGCTTGTCGTAGGGGCTCTCGACAGGTGGTGGGGGTTCTTCTTCGGACTCGAACAGCCCGTCTTCGTCGATGACATCAGCCGAATCGGCCGAATCAGCGGCATCGCTGTCACCGGCGTCGTCGGTTTCGGCAGAGTCACCGGCAGAGTCGTCGGTCGTGACCTCTTCCGCTACGGCTTCGCCAGCGGGTGCTTCGTCAGCGACGGTTTCTTCAGCCGGAGCGTCTTCAACCGCGGCGTCTTCAGCCACATCTTCGGTGACGACGTCTTCAGCTGGCGCGTCGTCCGAGGGGTCGGGCTGCATCGCGGCCACGTCGGTATCGGCCTCAGCCGAAGGAGTTTCGATTTCGTCGGAATCCACTGTTCTCAGATCTTGCTCATGGTGGGGTTGGTTTGGCGTATTAGTTGGTATCGAAGAGCTGGCCGACGAACTCGCTGAACACCCAGTCGAGGCCGAAGATCAACGCCGTGAGAATCGTGACAACCACGATGACGATGACGGAGTAGTTCTTTGTCTCATCCCGCGATGGCCAAGCGACCTTGCGAAGTTCGGACCGAACCTCTTTCACGAATTGGCCGGGGCTGGTGCGCTCTTCGGTTGCCCGCTCTTTTCGAGCTGCCGCAACCGACTCTTGATCGCGTTTGGGCGCGATTTGCGTCTCGCCGTCCTCGGCGAGTTCGCCGCGCTTCTTCAGAGCCCGCTTCTGTTCACGATTCAGAGTCATGACATCTCGGTTTTCGTTGGGATGGATTCGTTAAATGTATGGACCAGACATCTTTGGAGATATCTAGGAATTGCAGGGCAGGTGGGACTCGAACCCACAACCGCCGGTTTTGGAGACCGGTGCTCTAGCCAATTGAGCCACTGCCCTAGGCTTGTATTTCTGTACGATATTGCTGAGGTCCAAGGCTAGCAGCAGCAAAGCGATGAACGACTGGCGGGCTGAAACCCTACATAAACTCTTTCAGCTTCTGGCGCGCCCGGTGAAGTCGAACTTTGGCCGCCGTCTCGGTAATTCCAAGCTCGGTGGCGATTGCCTCGTGAGTGAGGTCATACATCTCTCGAAGCACAACCACCGCACGAAGACGATCGGGTAGCCGACTGAGAGCGTGCTCTACCCGGTCGCGAAGCAGCGATGCGTCGGTACGAAGTTGCGGGTCGCTGTCGGGATGAAGGTCGATGACTTGGTTGTACTCGTCGAGCTCATCGTGACGGTGTCGCTTGCGCCGACCCAGCTGGTTCGCCGCGCAGTTTGCCGTGATGCGATAGAGCCAGGTGGAGAACTTTGCGTCGCCGCGGAACCGTTGAAGCGCTTTGAACGCCCGGAGATAAACATCTTGGGCAACGTCGCGGGCGTCCTCTGGATCACCCGTGAGTTTCAGCGCCAATGCATACGTGTCGCTGTAGGTCCGACGAACGAGCTCGTCGAACGCCGAATTGTCGCCGCCACGGGCAAGATCGACGAGGTCATCCTCGGACGGACGCGAAAGATCAACCACACGAAGCGGCTCATCTCGACGGGCGTTCGATGCTGCTGCGGTCACGCGATCAACCGATCAACTGACCGGCAGGCAACTAGCGGGTCTCTTTGTGCAGTGTGTGGCGCTTTTCCCACTTGCAGTATTTCTTCAGTTCGATGCGGTCACGAGTCGTGGACTTGTTCTTCATCGTGTCGTAGTTGCGGCGCTTGCATTCCTGACATTCCAGGACGACCTTTGTGCGCTTGTCAGAAGCCATAGTTCAAAGTCTTTCGCAAAATAGGGTGATCCAAAGCATCGGGGGCCTTGTATCGGGGGCTTTGTATCGGTTTGACGTGCTCTCCGAGCGAGAACACGAATTGTTTGGTAGCGACGGACAGATTTGAACTGTCGACCTCTCGATTATGAGTCGAGCGCTCTCACCAACTGAGCTACGTCGCCAAAGCTATTCGAGCCAACGACTCGCTGGAGCTCCCTGACAGAATCGAACTGTCGACCTCTTCCTTACCATGGAAGCGCTCTACCGACTGAGCTAAGGGAGCAGGAGCAAACCCAAAACCGGGCAAAGTCCAGAGGTCATTCTGCCACGAGCGGTAACGGTTCCCCAACCCGCGGCCACGCCAAAAGAACAACCGAAAGATCGGCCCGAATCGGGCCGTTCGGATTTTGCCGAGATCAACCTGCATTCACTAACACGCAGGGACGACCCGCCGATAGGGAACCGTGATAGTTGAACGGCTTGTAATAGAAGACGGCGGCTCGAGCCGGTACGTGGAGTTCCACCAGCGTCTCACTGTTGTTCCGGGGCTCGACGGCGCTGACCGTCGCGTGCTTCTCAGCGAACTTCGGAGCGCGCTCGGAGCTCACCGCGACGGCGTGCACCTCGAAATCAAAACCGACAGTGGCGTCAGCCTCGCCGCATTTCGGGGGATCGACGGCCATCGCATGATTAACGTCGACACCACTACCGACGTGTCATCGGCGTTCACCGACCCCGCCGGTCGGCTCAACCCGGCCTACGGCCTCGCCGTCGAAGAAGACGGCCTCGTCATCGACAGCCAAATACTCGCAAACCGCAACGACGAAGATCGTAAGATCAATCTGTTGAGCGGCGCCGATCAGGAAGAACTCTGGGGCGTCCTCGATCGCATCGCTCAGACTCGCCAGGCAACAACCGAAGCCGAAGCCCATCATGCAGACCTGTCTGTGCCGCAGCAGGACTCGCAAGTGAGTGCCGAGGTGTACGACAACTACTTCGCAAGCAGCGAGACGGTGCCGCTGACGAAAAAGCTCGCAGCCGCCGCCGGACTCGCAGGAGTTATTGGCGCAGCCGTTCTGTACTTCGTCATGACCTCACTCAGCTCAGTTATTCCGATGGTGCTTGGCGCCTTGTCACTGGTGATCCTTGGCTTCTTCGGCTACCCGATCATCCGCCAGCTTCTCGCTCAACGAGCTGCGAACTCGGCGCTGGAAGAGGCGGGCGTCGACAACTTCTTCAACTTCCAACTCCAGCAAGTCGACGGCATGATGGCCCAAGACGAGCAACGCAAGAAACTGCGTGAGGCTGCAGCCGACCATGATGCGGCTATCGAAGAGTGGACAGCACTCGCTGGCGATATCGACCCAGACTTTGCGCTCTCGCACCGAACGACGATCCAACTCGGTGCCTCGCTTCGAGCAGCCGATCCCGACGATGACCCGAATTCCGGGTTCCTCCACCCCACCACTCCCCTCCTTCTTCGTTGCGTTGGCGCAATCGACAGCGAGAACGAACGCTCACCGCGCATCCTCGATGCGCCCTTCGAGGCGCTCGACGAGACAACTCGCGCCACGCTCCTCGACATCATGTTTGAGGCATCAGCTCACCGCCAGATCATCCTGCTTGCCGGCAGCGACGATGCAGCGGCGTGGGCACTGAAACATCTCGACGGAAACGCAACAGTCTCCCCAGGGTTCCAGACCACAGCTCAAGTAACTGCATAGCCAGCAGAGCTAGCGACTGAGCGACCCAAAAGCCGGGAGTCGAGCCGCAGCGCCAGCGAAGGCCGAGGGCAAAGATAACGGGACATAGCGAAGCGCAGAGCGAAAGAGCTAGCGACTGAGCGACCAAAGAAAGAGCTAACCTTCTCGGATGCCATCTTTTGACGTTGTATCCGAAGTCGATATGCAAGAAGTCAGAAACGCAGTCGATCAAGCTGCGCGCGAACTCGCTACTCGCTTTGACTTCAAGAACACGAATTCGTCGATCGAACTCACCGAGGACACCATCAAGTTGGCGTCCTCGACCGAAGATCGCATGACGGCGCTTCGCCAGCTGCTCGAAGAGAAGTTTGCCAAGCGCAAGATCTCGATGAAGGTCCTCGACTACGGAACGCTGGAAGAAGCCAGCCACAACTCTGTTCGCCTTACCGTCGACCTTGTCTCCGGTATCTCCGCCGACAAGGCCAAAGAGCTCAACAAACACATCAAGGGTCTCGGCATCAAGGGCGTCCAGAGCCAAACCCAGGGCGACCAACTGCGGGTAAACGGCAAGAAGCGCGACACCCTCCAAGAGGTCATCGCCGCGCTCAAGGCAACCGATTTTGGTTTGCCGCTCCAGTTCAACAACTTTCGCGACTAGCTGCGCAACGACTCGTGCAGATCCGCACCGCAACGCTCGACGACGCCGAGGCGCTTCGAGCGATCTACAACCACTACGTGGTTTCGTCAGCGGCCACGTTCGACCTTGAACAGCGCACGCCAGAAGGTCAACTCGAGTGGATGGCAGACCGCTCCGGAGCAATGGCAGTCCTTGTCGCCGCCGATGACGACGCTGTTCTCGGTTTCGCGTCGTTGTCTCCGTACAAAGACCGAGCGGCGTACCGGACCACGGTCGAGAACTCGATCTACCTCGATCCCGAGGCCGTTGGCCGGGGTGTTGGATCCCTGCTCCTAAACACCCTCATCGATGTAGCCCGCCAGCACGGATTCCACTCCGTTATCGCCCGGGTAAACGCCTCGCTTGAAGCATCGGTCGGGCTTCACAAGTCAGTCGGGTTCGCGACGGTGGGAGTCGAACGTCAGATCGGACGAAAGTTCGGCAAGTGGCAGGACGTTCACATCCTTCAACTTATGCTCTGAGTATGTCCGGGGGTCTTCCCAGAACACCCCGTTCTCAGCTCCGCCCAAAAAGAGAACAAGACCCGCGTAAGCGGATCTTGTTTCTTTGCGTGGGCCGAGAAGGATTTGAACCTTCGAAGGCATAAGCCGACGGGTTTACAGCCCGTTCCCTTTGGCCGCTCGGGCACCGACCCGCAAGATGGATAATGTATCGGTTTCTATCGCCAATCGCCCCCACGGAGGCGAGCAATTCGTTCCTCGGTGGGTGGATGGGTGGAGAACATCTTCGCCATCCCTGATAATCCGCCACGGCCTCGGGCGTCCGCCTTCAGTGGGTTGATGATGTAGTGACTTGCCTGGGCTTGGTTGACGTCAGCCGGAATCCTCCCGGCATAGGCATCGAGTTTTTCCAACGCTCGGGCGAGGGGCTCGCCGTCACCAATGAGTTTGGCCGCCGAAGCGTCGGCTTCGAATTCACGACTCCGGCTGACGGCACCTTGAATCACGCTGGCGGCGAGCGGCGCCACGATAAGCATGGCCATGTAGACCAGCGGGTTCTCTCCCCGACGGTTGCCACCACCAAACATCGATCCGAAACGGGCGATTGTTGCGACAAATCCAATTGCGGTAGCGATGGTTGCCGCCACCGAACCAATGAGGATGTCGCGGTTCTTCACATGAGCAAGTTCGTGCGCCAAGACCCCACGAATCTCCGGCCATTCCATGGCCTGCATGAGTCCTTGCGTCACCGCAACCGCGGCATTGTCAGGGTTTCGGCCGGTTGCAAAAGCGTTGGGTTGCTGACTCGGGGTTACATAGAGTTTCGGCATCGGCATGTCGGCTTTGGCCGTGAGTTCTTCCATGATCTGGTAATACTCGGGCGCCTGCTCGCGGGTAACCGGAACCGCCTTCGCCGACTTAATAGCCAACGTGTCGCTCTTCCAGTACGAGCCTCCGATCATTACCAGCGCAATGACAAGCCCGATAACGAGACCGGTGGTGCCGGCAATGGCACCACCGCCAACGACGAAGAGGCCGCCAAGAGCGGCGAGGAGGACTGCTGTTTTGAACGTGTTATTCACAAGGACTGCCTTTCTCGAGGAGGGGGACCCTCGACACCAGCATAAACAATGCGAAACAGCGCTTTGTTCCCAGGCAAACCGCCGGGTAGTTACCGGCGGATAACCACGGGGCTCGCCGAATCGTCAGTCTTCAGATGCTTCGGCTGCACCGGCGGCGATCGCTTCGACCACCGAGGCGTCGGCCAGGGTTGTTGTATCGCCAAGGCCTCGTCCTTCAGCAACATCTTTGAGAAGGCGACGCATGATCTTGCCGCTCCGGGTCTTGGGAAGATCGGCGACCAGCCATACGGCTTTCGGGCGACTCGTCGGGCCGAGCTTCTTCGCTACATGCTGGCGAATCTCTTCGCGCAATGCGTCGTTCTCTTCCGCATCACCCATGGTGATGACGTACCCAATGATCGCCTGACCAGTGACATCGTCGGCAGCTCCAACAACCGCGGCCTCAGCCACGCTCGGATGATCGACAAGCGCCGACTCGATCTCGGCGGTGCTGATGCGGTGGCCCGACACGTTCATGACGTCGTCGACCCGGCCGAGAAGCCAGAGGTAACCATCTTTGTCGAGCTTGGCGCCGTCGCCGGCAAAGTAGCGGTCGCCGTATTTGTCCCAGTAGGTCTCGCGGTAACGCTCGTCGTTGCCCCAAATTCCGCGAAGCATGGCTGGCCAAGGCTTCACGATCGTGAGGAAGCCGCCGCCTTCGTCGATCTTTTCTCCGTCGCTATCGACGACCTCGGCAAAGACGCCGGGAATCGTGTGGCAGGCAGAACCGGGCTTTGTGGTGGTGACGCCTGGGAGCGGGGTAATCATGTGCCCACCCGTTTCGGTTTGCCACCAGGTATCGACGATGGGGCGAGAAGATCCACCGATGTGCTCGTGGTACCACATCCAGGCTTCGGGGTTGATTGGTTCGCCGACCGTTCCAAGTACGCGCAGCGTGGACAGATCGTGCTTCTGCACTTCTTCGGGGCCCCACTTCATGAAGGTCCGGATCGCCGTCGGCGCCGTGTAGAGCTGGGTAACGCCGTACCGTTCGACGATGTCCCACAGCCGGTCACGGCCGGGCGTGTCAGGGGTTCCCTCGTACATCACGCTAGTGCAGCCGTTGGTAAGCGGCCCGTAGACGATGTAGCTATGGCCAGTGACCCAACCAATGTCGGCGGCACACCAATACACGTCGGTCTCGGGTTTGAGGTCGAAGGTGTACTTGTGGGTGAACGCCACCTGGGTGAGGTAGCCCCCCGTGGTGTGCATAATGCCCTTGGGCTTTGCCGTGGTTCCCGACGTGTACAGCAGGTAGAGCAGCTGCTCGGAATCCATAGGCTCGGCCGGGCAATCGTCAGAAGCATCGGCCATAAGGTCGTGCCACCAGTGGTCGCGTCCCTCAGTCATCGTCACGTCGGTGTTGCAACGGTTCACAACAACCACGTCGGTGACCGTTTCGGCGCCGTTCTCGAGCGCAGCATCAACGTTGGGCTTGAGCATCGAGGGTGCACCGCGCCGATAGCCGGCATCGGCGGTGATGATCATCTTTGCTTCGGCATCATCGCAGCGATCGGTGATGGCATCGGGCGAGAAACCGCCAAAGATCACCGAATGGGCAACTCCGATGCGCGCGCAGGCGAGCATTGCGATGGGAAGCTCAGGGATCATCGGCATATACACCGCTACGCGGTCGCCCTTCTCGAGCCCGCGCGACTTGAGAACGTTGGCAAATTTTGAGACTTCGGTGAGGAGCTCCTGGTAGGTCAACGTGCGGGTATCGCCCGGCTCGCCCTCCCAGTGGTAGGCGACCTTGTCGCCCTTGCCGGCCTCGACATGACGGTCGAGGCAGTTGTACGCCATGTTGAGCTTGCCGCCCACGAACCACTTTGCGTAGGGCAGATCCCACTCGAGCGTGGTATCGAAATCGGTATCCCAGGTGAGCAGCTCGCGAGCCTGGCGGGCCCAAAACGCCTCGTAGTCGGCCTCGGCCTCCTCGTAGAGCGCACGGTCGTTGCTCAGAGCAGCGCCAGCAAACTCGACCGGCGGCGGAAACGTCCGCTGCTCCATTTCAAAGACTTCGATTTCGTCGCTCATTGTGGCGGCCCCCTGGAGAACTGGTTGTACCTCCTAGAAGATACAAGATCACCCGTCCGGCGGCCGTAACGAGTTATGCCGGTGGCGGTGTTACCAGGTCACGAACCCAGTTCCCGTGGAAGCCATTGGGTACCCGGGTAGGGAGATGAACGATTGCTACCGGGTCGCTCGTGAGGTTGGCGGCGTCGAGGATAACGAGATCGCTCTTGTCGTCCGCTGCGTCGTACACCATCGTGAGGATCCAGCCGTCGTCTTCGCTCGTGGCATTCGGGCGGCTCACAAACACCGGCTCGCCTGCTTCGCGAGTCTTGCCATGATCGTGGACTTCGCTGGTTCCAGCGACGAGGTCGTGTTTGATCGTCTCGCCAAAGTTCCAAGAAGCCTGGTCGTTACCTACCGAGGTCGTGTAGCCAAAGCGATACGGAACGTTGAGCGCCGATCCGGCGACACGAGGGAACTCTTGAAACCGCTCGTCGATGACATCGCGGCGAACCGAGTTGGTCTGGGGGTTCACGGTCCAGCGTTCGAGTTTGGGAAGCGAGTCGCGAAACGGCCCGTTTCGGTCCGCATCAAAGAGCCTCGGGTACACGCAGATATCGACGATGACGTTGCCATCTTCGGTGTCATAACTATTGAGCGGGTGGAAGGCATAACAAGGGTCGATGCTGCACCAGATGATGCTGGCGTCGGCTTCCTCGCCGGTGGCCACCGTCCGCGGCATCAGGCCGACTCGAGCGTCGAATTCGTTGAACCACCGGACCGGGAAGGAAGATCCACCTAGAGCAAGGTCGAGATCGACGGCAACGGGAAGATCGAGGATCACCGCGAACTTTTGGGTGAGACCCATGTCGTGGATCATCGGCATGCTCGGCAGCGAAAACGGAACGGTCTTGCTGACCACCCCGTCCGAGCCAACGACCACGTAGTGAACCTTGTCGAACAACTCACCGTAGGAATACGCCATAGCGTGCATCTCACCGGTGAGCGGATCGTATTTCGGGTGAGCCGTGTAACCATTGAGTAGCGAGTCTTCGAACCCGTTAGTTCGAACCGTCTCGAGCTCGTAGGTGAGTTCGACGGGCTTGGTTCCGGCCTCGACGATTGCGTACGTGCGACCGGCATGGCCGATCACGTTGGTGTTTGGTCCCGTCCCTCCGCTGACTTCACCAGGGAAGGTGCGGTTCAACGTCTCACCGACCACGGTGCTACCGACATACCGGTTGCGATACCACTGGGCAGCGCCGCCAGCGAGGCGGATGCCATGCACCATGCCGTCACCCAAGAACCAGTGGTGATCGCTCATGTCGACATCGCCGACGGGGTTCGGACCGTTTCGGAGGAGTCGACCTTCGAGGTCGGCCGGGACCTGTCCGGTTACCTCAAGATCGAACTCGGTGTACTCGGTGCGTAATGGCGCAAAGTTGCCTTCGAGATAAGGAGATGCGTCGTCAAGTGTCTCGGTTGTGTCCATCAGGGCACTCCTTTTGGTAGTTATTGGGAAATATTTCGAGTTGCTCTCCAACGTACCAACCAGTACCCCGACCCCAGTAAACAAACCGTACAAACTCCCCACCATAGGAAAATTGTTCGAGAAATAACATGCCCCTCGCCTTGGCGAAGTAGTCGGAGTTCCGCTATTCGGTCAAAACCACCGCTAGATTGTCGCTTGTGGGAATCCCACCGACCGCAGTTGACGGACCGCTCTTTGCGGTCTGGCGCCGCAGTCGAACAAACTTAGCCGCCTTCAATGGCGCCCTCACCAGGAGAAACAACTACATGCTTACCGAATTCAAAGAATTCCTTGAAAAGTTCAACGTCATCCCCGCAGCCGTAGGCCTCGTGCTTGCACTCTCGATCCTTCCAGTCATGGAAGCCGTCGTAAACGTGATCATGTCCCTTATCGGCAAGGCCGGTGGCCTCGACGTCAACTTCGACGCATGGCAGCCCGGCGACATCCCACTGGGTGCGCTCATCACTGCGCTTATCACCTTCGTCATGATCGCATTCGTTGTGTTCATGATCGTGAAGTCGATGGCCAAAGCTGGCGCGAACACCGCACCGGCAGCAACCCCCGACCAGGCACTGCTCACCGAAATCCGCGACGTCCTCAAGGCTCGCTGATAAACCCTGGCGCTATACGGCGCCAACAGGCGGCAAGAATCAACGACGAACCGGTCCGAAAGGGCCGGTTCGTTTGGTTTTCACCCAAAATCTCGTGGCCCCAGGTGACAAATATTGTCGCCCTGTGTCACGAGATTCTGTGGATTAGGAGGCGAGGAGACCTTGGAGGCGGTGTTGCACCGTTAGCTCGGCAAGGCCGGTTGCTTTCGCAAGTGCAGCTACATCGGCTTTGCGCACGTCGAGGCTTCGATCGTCCTCGCGGAGCCGTTCGACCAACGTGAAATACGAGTCAAACACGGTGTCGATCGACCGAACTGTTGGCAAGCTGATTGACTCAGCGCCGACGCAGAGCGCCGTGCTGTGGACTTCGAGGTGGGGGCGGCTCATGTCAGTCGACCATAGCCCACACCGAAAGGGATGGAAATAGGCCGATCGGCTCATCGGTGATTGTGCCTATTTTGGGATGCGCCATTCGAAGGTCAAAAACGCGCCAAGACCAGCCGGATCGAGCAGCGACTCGGCTTCACTAATTCGGCTTCGTGCTTTCATCGCGGTGAGGTCGCCAAGATGCGCCCGCTCTTGCCAGATCGCTCGGCCGTCGGCCACGAGATCCTCGATCCCCAACCGCTCGAGGAACGCCGCCTGCGTCACGATGGTTGGCGGTTCACTATCGACGGAGCGAAGCTGTTCGATTGGGATCTGGGTAGTGATGTCTTGCGTACCCGGGTGCAGCAGAGGATGATCGCCGCGTTCATTCGCCCGGTAGGTTCGCACCCAGTTCCCATCGGGTTCACCGATGATCTCGTCAGTTGGTGACGCGTAATCGAGCAGCAGCACCCGGCCGGCGTCGACCAAACTCACCGCTTCAGCGCACCATTGAACCGCCGCATCGAGAATCGGCAGCCGGGCTCCCAAAGCTGCGCTACTCGGAAGCTGCGGCCACGCAGCGTTGCGGGCCGCCATCATCTCGACGAATTCGCCGTCGACTGCGTCGACCAACACATCGCTCCACCCATCTGTGGTCTTCACGGCAATGTCAAAGGGCAGATTGTCGAGCAGCTCATTGGCCATCACCACATGAGCCGGCTCGGCAGGCATCTCGCCAACCGACTCGACCCAATCGGGATGGGAATCGCGTTGGGCCGCGCTGATCTCTACCGCCACATACCGCAGCGCGTTCAAACAGGCTGGCTCTGAGGCGCGAATCGACCGGGCCAACGTTCCTGGCCCGGCACCCGCCTCAACCACGACGAACGCAGCAGGCCGCCCGAGGTCATCCCAGACCTCATCGAGGTAACGGCCTAGGCACACGCCAAACAGGGGTCCAACCTCGGGGCTTGTTATGAAGTCACCTCGACGGCCGGCACGACCTTCGGTCGCATAGAAGCCGAAATCAGGGTGATACAGGGCTTGGGCGACGAACTCGGAGAACCGAAGAGGACCGTCTGAGGTGATTCGCTCGATCAGCAGCTGCGTGAGTGCAGCACCACTAGTCACTGGCCAACCTCTCGGTCCGGGGTGCGATTAGCCCCCGGCGATCAGGCCGACGTCGGTGAACTGAGAGATTGATCCGGGAAGGAAACCGAAGACCAGCGTTGCAACAACGGTGAGTACTAGCGCAGCACTGAGCGAAGCCGGGATACGGATTGGGGTGAGGTCGCCATTGGGGGCTTCGTCGGCCCAGATACGACGAGCTACGGCTGCGTAGTAGTAGAGCGCGATGACCGAGTTAACCGCCAAGAGCACACCGAGGAGAATCGCCCATGTGCCACCTTGCTCGACAACAGCGAAGAAGATCTGGAACTTGGCGAACCATCCACCAAGCGGCGGAATACCGGCAAGAGCGAACATGAAAATCGTCATCGCAACAGCGAGGCCGGGGGCGTAGGAGAAGAGCCCGTTCATCGACTCGATGCTGGTAGAGCCGGTCTTGCGAGCAGCCGCAAGAATCACGGCGAACGCTCCGAGGTTCATGGCCGCGTAGATAGCGAGGTATGAAACGATCGAGCTAAGCGCCTGATCGCCGACATCGCCAGCAACCGCAAGCGGCGCCAAGATGAAGCCCGCTTGGGCGACACCGGAGTACGCCATAAGACGGACGATGTCGGTCTGGCGGAGTGCCACGAGGTTTCCGATAATCATCGAAGCCGCAGCCAGGATCCACATAAGCGGCTGGAACACGTCGGCCCGAGCGTAGAAGCCCACAAAGACCAGCTGAACGAGCGCTACGAATCCGGCGATCTTTGAGGCGACTGCCAAGAAGGCCGTTACGGGGATCGGTGCGCCGCTGTAGGTATCGGGAGCCCAACTATGGAACGGAGCGGCCGAGACCTTGAACGCAAAGCCGACGATGACGAAGATGATGCCAAGCGTAAGAATTGGCGTTGAGCTCGAAAGAGCATCGCCGGTAAGAGGATCGGACGTAAGCGAAGCGTTGACCTTGGTGAGGATTGTTTCGCCGGAAACACCGAAGAGTAGTGACATGCCGTAGAGCATGATTGCCGAAGCAAAGACACCCATCAGGTAGTACTTGAGGCCAGCCTCGTTGCTCTCAAGGCTGCGCTTCTTCCAGGTAGCGAGCATGTAGCTCGGAATCGAGAGCAGCTCGAATGCCACGAAGATGCTGATGAGATCGCGGGACGAGGCCATGACGACCATGCCGAGAATCGACGACAGCATCAAGCCGTAGTACTCGCTCTCCCAGTAATCGCCCTCACCGATGTAGTTGGTGGAAAGCAGAATGACCACATAGCCCGAGAGGATGAAGACCGCCTTCATAATCAGCGCGAACTCGTCGACCACAAACGCTCCGTCGAACATGACGCGCGGACCGGTCTCGGAGATGTCGTTTGCCAGCGTGAGAATCGGAACCATCGTGGCCAGCAAACCGACACCGGCCAATGCCGCCGTGTACTGCTTGGCACGGTCGAGGAAGATGACATCGATAAGCGTCAGCAGCGCACCGAAGCCGAGCAAAATCAGCTCAGGGGCGACCGCATGCCAATCGATGGCGGGCCGGGTAAAGGCCACCACGTCGGCGACAGGAAGGCCTGCGAGGGCGGTGAAGTCCAAGATCAGCCTCCGGCTACTTCAACACCAAAGACAGCGGGACAGTCAAGAGCAATGAACTCTTCGCCCTCGGCACTGAGACATGGATGCAGCGATTTCTCGACCGCCGGATCGCTCGTCTTGAAGATGAGGTTCGGGAAGATGCCGAGCACAACGATGAGCACGAGCATTGGCGCCCAAGCGACGTACTCGAACCGGCTCGCATCGACGATCTCAGGATCGTTGGCGAACTCTTCGGATGGCTCACCGAATGCGGTGCGCTGGAGCAGCCAGAGCAGATAGCCGGCGGCGAGAACCGTACCAACCGCTGCAATGACCATGTAGGTGCGGAAGATCGTCTCGGACACGCCGTTGGCCGGGTTGTATGCCGACAGGATGGCGGGGAACTCGCCCCAGAATCCGGCGAGTCCAGGAAGACCGAGCGACGCCATGGTGGCGAAGCCGAGGATCCAGCCCATACGAGGGGCCTGAAGGAGAAGGCCACCAAGACGCTCGATTTCGAGGGTGTGGTAGCGATCCTTCACCGAGCCGGCGACGAAGAACAAGATGCCGGTGATGAGACCGTGAGCCACCATGCCGAACACAGCGGCGTTGATGCCGAAGGTTGTGAGGGTGGCGATACCGAGCATTACGAAGCCCATATGCGAAACCGAGGAGAACGCAATAAGGCGCTTCATGTCGGTCTGGGCCAGACAGCCAAGCGCACCGTAGATGATGCCGATGACGGCGAGGAGGCCGATCCAGGGAGCCCACTCGACAGCGGCCTGCGGAAGGATCGGGATGGCGATGCGGATGAAGCCGTAGGTACCGAGCTTGAGCAGAACGGCGGCCAGGATGACCGAACCAACGGTTGGCGCCTGGGTGTGAGCGTCAGGAAGCCAGGTATGGAACGGGAACATCGGCACCTTGATACCGAAGCCCATGAACATGCCGCCAAAGATAAGCAGGCCGGCGGAGCGGGTGAGGTTGGCGCCGCCCCATTCGGTGAGTGCCTGGATATCGAAGGTGCGCAGTGCCACGCCGCTTGGGTCTTCGGCGAGGAAGAACAGCGACAGGAAGGCAAGGATCATGAGCGCTGAGCCGAACAGCGTAAAGAGGAAGAACTTGAGCGATGCGTAGCGACGATCCGGTCCGCCCCAGACAGCGATCATGAAGAACATCGGAAGCAGAACAACTTCGAAGAACACGAAGAACAAGATGAGGTCTTCGGCGACGAAGGTGCCGATCATGCCCGTCTCAAGGATGAGAATCAGGATGAGGAATGCCTTGGGGTTTGCCGGTTCGGGGAAGTGGTCCCACGAGTAGATCACGCACAGCGGCACCACAAGGAGCGTCAGAAGAATCAATGGCAGTGCCATGCCGTCGACGCCAACGATGTAGCGGCTGTTGATGACGTTGATCCAGTTGGTGTCGAAGTTGAACTGCATGGCACCCGAGTTATCGAAATCAAACTCGGTGAGCATGTAGAAGGTTCCGAACAGGAACAACCCACCGGACACCGCTAGAGCGATGGCCTTGTGGAGTGCCTCGTCGGCTTTGGGGATGAGCATCATCACCAACGCGCCCACGAGGGGCGTGAAGGTCAGCACGCTCAGAAACCAGTCGTTGTCGTAATTCATGTGATTAATGCGCCCTCTAAATGACGAAGATCAATACGCCAGCAAGCAACGTGGCACCTGCAAACAGGTATGCCGCGTACTGCTGGATTTTTCCGTTTTGCGTTTTGCGGAGTCCGGCGCCGGTTTCGGAGGAAACGACACCTGAGAGATTTACTGCACCGTCGATGACGGTCTGGTCGATATGTTCATAGACGGCTTTACCGGCGATGACTGAAGTGCGGCCCACACCGTCGACGGTGGCATCGAGCACGTTCTGGTTGAACCAGTACACCGCTTTGGCGAGTGGGCCCTTGGTGCCGCCGGCGATGACGTCGGTGTACAGATGGTCGAGGTAGTACTTCTCGACGAGCAGCGTATGACCGGCCTTGAGGATGCCGAACTTGCTGGTTGGACCGTTGGGAAGTTCGGTAAGGCTCTCGCCCATTGCCTTGCTCTTCCGGTCGACCAGAACGAAGTAGTAGAAGTACGCGAGACCCACGCCCAAGAGACCGACAACCGAGGCGAAGATGGCCAGGGTGTAGCTGGGCGTTCCGTGAGCGATTGCCGGGAAGTAGGCCGCAGCGGATGGTTCGTAGAAGTGGAAGAACCGTTCCTGCCAGCTCTCGAGGTTTCCGGTGATAAAGCCTGGAGGCAGGTTGACCAGACCAATGAGTGTGGCGAACCCGGCCAAGAGGATGAGCGGGATGGTGATCGCCGGACCATGTTCGTGCGGGTCGTGGTTGGCATGAGCATCGTGCGCATCGTCTGCGTGCCCATGATCAACGGCGTGATCGTCGTGGTGGGCGACGTGGCGGAACTCACCAAAGAAGGTGAGGTAGATGACCCGAGTCATGTAGGCGCCGGTTAGAGCCGCACCGAAGATGCCGCCGATGAGCATGAGCGTGTAGTTACCGTTACCGCCGGTGCCTCCAAAGAGACCCCAACCGCCCGTACCGACAAGGATTTCGTCTTTCGACCAGAACCCGGCAAACGGGAAGATACCGACAAGCGCCAGCGTGCAGATGATGAAGGTCTTATAGGTGGTTGGCATGAACTTACGCATGCCTCCCATGTCCTTCTTCATGTCGAAACTGTGGACCGAGTGGGCCACCGAACCAGCGCCGAGGAAAAGACCCGCTTTGAAGAAGGCGTGGGTAAAGAGGTGGAACATGCCGGCAGTCCAGGCACCGACGCCGAGCGCCATAACCATGTAGCCGAGCTGGCTCACCGTTGAGTAGGCCAGCACTTTCTTGATGTCGTCCTGCACGAAGGCGAGGAGTCCAGCGAAGATCAGCGTGAACATACCAATGAGTGCCATCGGGTTCACTGGGGAGCCTTCGATGGAGAAACCAACGAAGAACACGCCGTAGAGACGGGCGATCATATAAACGCCGGCAACAACCATCGTTGCTGCGTGGATGAGTGCAGAAACAGGCGTCGGGCCCGCCATGGCATCCGGCAACCACGTATGCAGGATGAACTGGCCAGACTTACTCATGACCGCAGCCATGAGGCAGAGGGCCGCAATAGTGAGGTTGCGCTGCGGGATTTCGCCAGCGAGCGCCATCGTGTTGATCTTGACGATGTCGAAGGTCTGACCGGCACTGAAGAACAGAATGATCATGCCGACGAGCAGGCCGATATCGCCGACGCGGTTGGTGAGGAATGCCTTGAGTGCGGCGTCAGAGTTGGGTTTTTCTTCCCACCAGTGCCCAATAAGGGCAAACGAGCAGACGCCAACCAACTCCCAGGCGGTGATGAACTGGATGGTGCTGGCCGACACGACGAGCAACAACATCGACGCAGTAAACAACGACAGGAATGCGAAGTAGTGCGTATAACGGCGATCGCCCGCCACGTACTCGGTAGAGAACACGTGGACGAGTGTCGAGATAAACGTGACGACGAACAGCATCATGACGGCTTGGCCGTCGACGAGTGTTCCGACCTTGAATTCTTGGCCGCCCGACTGGAACCAAGTGGCTTCGTTGCGAACCGCGGTTGATCCGTGGGCTGCTTCGCCACCCTCGCCGGCATCGGCGGAGAGCAGCAGCGAATCGGGTTCGCCGTCGATGGCGACCGTTGCGTACTCGTCGCTCAGCAGCAGACCAGCAGCATCTTCGGCCTTTTCGGACTCGTAGTTGTCGCGGTGATCGAACCAGGCGATGTTGGCAACGATGGCGAGTGCGAGGATCGACAGAACCGACGCAATGCCGATCTCGGCGCCCTTAAACGGAAGCCGTTTGCCGAAGAACAAGATCGCGAGGAATGACAGCGCCGGGATAAGCGGCAGCAACCAGACGTTACGAAGGATCCACGGGCCCGCGAACGTGTAACCGGGCAGGGCCGGGCCAGCGTCAGCAGCAAAGAGGAGGAGAGACGAAAGACTCAACGGTCAGCCTTTCAAGAGATCGACTTCACTGAAGTCAATACTCTTCTTGTTGCGGTAGATCAGCAGCACGATTGCAAGGCCGATTCCGACCTCGGCTGCGGCGACCGCAATGACGAACAGGGCAAATACGGAGCCAATCGGCGTGCCGTTGAAGGCGCCAAAGGCAACAAGGTTGATGTTGACGGCGTTGAGGATCATTTCGATCGACATCAAGACCATCACACCGTTTTTCCGGGTGATAACGCCGTACACGCCAAGACAGAAAAGAACGGCGGCGAGAAGAAGGAACTGGTTGAGCAGCATGTTGTGGCCCTACTCTTTCCGGGCGATAACAACGGCGCCGATAAGCGCAGCGAGTAGAAGGACCGAGACCGCTTCGAACGGCACGATGTAGCTCTCGAAGATGGCATCGCCAATGGCCGCGGTATCGCTGCCACGGGTCTGACGAATGAATTCATCGTCGTCGATGTCGGTATCGATTGGTGTGGTCACCTCGACCAGGTTTCGGCTGTCCTCAGGAAGCAGGACGTCTTCGAAACCGTCTACCAACGAGAACGCCATGAGGCCAAACAACAGCAGGGCAACGAGAGCGCCGAGCCCGCGTCGTTCGGTGTCGACGAGGCCATCGTCGCCAAGGCTGCCTCGAGTAAGCATGATGCCGAACAGCAGCAGAACAACGATGGCGCCGATGTACACCAGCACCTGAGTGGCGGCAGCGAATTCGGAGCCGAGGAACACAAACTGCACGGCGACGCCGGCAAGCACGATGACGAGGTGCAACGCGGCGTGCACGATGTTGTCGGTGGTTACCACCTTGACGGCAGCGATCACCGTAACGATGGCGAAGAACCACCAGAAGATGTTCTGGGCGACGTAAAGATCGTCACCATTGGAGATCTGGGCGAGCAGCGAAATCACGTCGGCGGAACCTTCTTGACCTTCGCCTCTGAGCCGGGCTCGTATGCCTCAAACTCGGGCACGGTATGCATCCACTCGCCAAGGCGTTCCTTGTCGTGAAGCAGATCGGAGATCTTTGGTTCGCTGAATTCGTACTCGGGGCTCCAGAAGAGCGCTTCGAACGGGCAAACCTCGACGCAGATACCGCAGTACATGCAGAGCGAGTAGTCGATGTCGAAACGGTCGAGTGCGTTCTTCGAACGGGGCTTTCCGCCTTCGCGACGTGGTGGTGCGAGGTACTTGTGGCCCTCGATGTAGATACACCAGTCGGGGCACTCGCGCGCACAGAGCATGCACGCGGTGCAGTTCTCTTCGTGCAGCGCAATAACGCCACGGGCCCGAGCGGTTGGGGCTTCCTTCTCGTGCGGGTACTGCACGGTGACCGCGCCACGCGACGGGTTCGGAATTGGCTTCTTGATGCCGTCGGGGAAAACGGTTTTGAGGCCGGTCTTGGCGGTAATGCCAAGGCCTTTGATGAGTCCGGGAACAATTCCCACTAGAGCGCTCCCACTAGAAGACCACCTTGAGTACGCCCGTGATCACAATGTTCACGAGCGCAATAGGAATAAGGAACTTCCACGCCAGCCGCTGAAGCTGATCTTCGCGGAAGCGAGGGTAGGTGAAGCGGAACCAGAAGATCAGTCCGGCGACACCGAAGATTTTTGCCATCAAGACGAGCGGGCCAAGCACGTTGTACAGGTTGTGCTCGGGTGCGAGGAATGGCACGTACCAGCCGCCGAGGAACAGAACTGCGGCGATGGCCGAGAACACACCAGCAGTGGCGAACTCGCCGATGAAGAAGAGGAGGAAGCGCAAACCCGAATACTCGGTCATGTAACCGGCAACGAGTTCGGATTCAGCGACCGGCATATCGAACGGAGGCTGGGTGAGTTCGGCCTGGATGGCGATGAGGAACACGGCGAACCCGACGAACTGCGTGAGGATGTAGGGGTTACCGATGACGCCGATGCCGAAGATCTCACCATTGGCCTGAGCGAAGACGATTTCGTTCATGTTGAGGGTTCCGGCCTGAATGACTACGCCGACAACCGCAAGAATCATTGGAAGCTCGTAAGCCACAAGCTGTCCGGCCGCACGAATACCACCGAGAAGCGAGTACTTACTCGACGAACCCCAGCCGGCCATAAGAATACCGATGACCGAAACCGACGAAACCGCCATGGCGAAATATACGCCGGTGTCGAGGTCGACGAACCAGGCGTCAGGGCCAAAGGGCACGACCAGCAGCAACAAGAACGTGCTCAGCAGAACAATGAATGGTGCGCCGAGGAAGACGACACGGTCGGCCTTGGCCGGAACGATGTCTTCTTTCTGGAGGAACTTTCCAACCTCAGCAAGAAGCTGCATGGATCCGTACGGGCCGGCTTCCATTGGCCCAAGACGACTCTGCATAAAGCTCATCATCTTGAACAGGTAGACGTACACCAAGCCACCCGCGGGCAGCAGGATGGCGACGAGGCCTCCAAGGACTCGAAATGAGGTTTGTCCCCAGTACGGGATCTCGACAGCGAGCACTGTTGAGAGCAGCACTGACGAAAGAGTTGAGATCACCGGTCGATATCTCCGAGGATGAAGTAGAGGCTGGCCAAAATCGAAATGATATCGGGAACGTACACGCCCTTAAGCACCCAAGGCACAATAGCGATGTTGTTAAAAGACGCCGAACGGATCTTGACCCGGAACGGCACCAGATCGCCCTTCGAGACGATGTAGTAGCCCATGGCGCCGAGTGGGTTCTCGGTTTCGACCCAAGCTTCGCCCTCAGGCACCTTGATGATGCGGGGAACCTTGGCCATTACCGGCCCAGAGGGAAGCGAATCGAGGAGCTGGTCGACGATGTAGGTGCCTTCGCGCATTTCTTGAAGGCGGACCCAAGCTCGGGCGTAGCTATCGCCATCGGGGTGGGTCCAGACTTTCCAGTCGGCTTGGTCGTACGCGAGGCCCGATGGGCTATCGCGACGCAGATCCCAGTCGACGCCGCTGCCACGAAGGTTCGAGCCAGACATGCCGTATTCGAGGGCGATGTCGGCGGGGATGATGCCGATACCACGGGTACGGGTGGTGAAGATCTCATTGCCAAACACGAGGGTTTCGAGCTCGTCGGCTGCGGCGCGCATCTTGACCATGGAATCTTTGGTCGAGGCGATCCAACCGGCGGGGATGTCGTCTTTGAGGCCGCCGATGCGGTCGAAGTTGGGGTGGAAACGACCACCGGTAACCGCTTCGACCTGGTTGAGGACGTATTCGCGATCGCGGAATGCGTAGAAGACCGGGGTGACGGCACCGAGCTGAGCGGCCATATCGCCGAGGCCCAGAAGGTTGTTGGCGATGCGGCTCATCTCAAACAGGATCGTGCGGATCCATACGGCGCGAGGCGGCGCCTCGACCTCCATGAGCTTCTCGGCAGCAAGAATAAACGGAACTTCGTTGGCGAAGCTTCCGAGCCAATCGATGCGGTTGATGAGCGTGGTGACCTGCGGGTAGGTACGAACCTCGGTGAGCTTTTCGTAACCACGGTGCATGTAGCCCATGACCGGATCGGCCGAAATGACCTGCTCGCCGTCGAGCTTTGCGATGATACGCAGGGTGCCGTGAGTGGCGGGGTGCTGCGGACCAATGTTGAGGGTCATGCCCTCGGTTTCGAGCTCGACGTTGACGCGCGAATCGGCAGCCTTGGCGGCGATATACGCCAGCTGTTCGCGTTCGCTAGCTCCAGCAGTTGCGGTCATTCGGCTGCCTCTCCGTCAGAAGTGGACTCGTCTGGTTCGTCGTCGCTGCCCGGCATACCTTCAACGTCTACGATTCCCGGCCATGGTTTCACCCGGCGGGCGAGCAGCGGGAAGTCTTTGCGCATTGGGTAACCCTCGAAATCGCCCGGCAAGTACAGGTTGCGCATGTCGGGGTTGCCGGCAAAGGAGATGCCGTACATTTCGTGGACTTCGCGTTCGTGCCATACGGCGCCGGGGTAGCTCGTGATCCACGTAGGAACCTCGAGGGACTCTGGTACGTCGGCCTTAATGATGAGGCCACGAAGATTCTCGACATCGAGGACTCGGCTGAACACCTGGAAGCGAGTGTCGCCACCGGTGTATCCCTGCACCATTGGCTCGGGCTCTTTGGTTTCGGTCTCGCCAGCTGCAGCAGCAACGGCGAGGTCGACTTCGGAGTCCATCTCGCGACCGAATGGCGATGGCATCCAATCGATGGCCGACACGAAGTCGAAGTACTTGAAGTTCATTGCATGACGCAGCACGTGGGCGATTTCGGCCCAGCCTTCGGTGGTGACTCGAACCCAAAGTTCGTCGGCAGGCTTGATATGCGAGGCGATGATGGCGTCGCCGAGGCGTTCTTGAAGCTCGCCGAGCAGTTCCTCGCGAGCAGTGTCTTTAGGAACACTGTCGGTTGCCGGGGCTTCTTCTGCGGTGTCGGTATCGGCCATGTCAGCCACCGACCACGATCGGGTCGCCACGCCATTTTTCGGTGATGTCTTCGTTACGAATACGTGCCTGGAGCATCACGATGCCCTCGAGGAGCGCTTCGGGCCGCGGCGGGCAGCCGGGAACGTACACATCGACAGGAATGATCTGGTCGACGCCTTTGGTTACCGAGTAGGAGTCCCAGTAGGGGCCGCCGCAGTTGGCGCAGGATCCCATAGAGATCACGTACTTGGGCTCAGGCATTTGGTCGTAGAGCCGCTTGATGGACGGAGCCATCTTGTCGGTGACGGTTCCGGAGATGACGACACAGTCGGCCTGACGGGGACTGGCCGGCAGAGGAATAACTCCGAGACGCATGACGTCGTAACGGGGTGATGCAAAGGCCGCGCCCATTTCGATGGCGCAGCACGCCAAGCCCCACTGGTAGACCCACAGCGAGTACTTGCGACTGATGTTGAGCAGTTCACTCAACGGCTTCGGGGTTTTCCCGCTCTCGATTAGACCCACTTGAGGACTCCCTTTCGCCATGCATAGGCGAGGCCGAGGACGAGGATAAAGATGAAGATCGCCATTTCGACCAAGCCGAAGTATCCGTAGGTTTCGAGGCGCATCGCCCACGGGAAGATGAAGACAGCTTCAACGTCGAAGAGAACAAAGAGAAGAGCAAACACGTAGTAGCGGATGTTGCTCTGGCTCCACATGTCGCCGACAGGGTCGACGCCACTCTCGTACGCCAACAGTTTGGTTGCGGTGGGCTTCGAGGGTCGCAGAAGACTGCTTACGCCGAGAAGCAAACCGACAAGACCGACCGCTACGCCACCGAAGATGGCAACGGTCAGATAACTCCGGAGGAAATCTGACACGAAAAGTGACCTTACAGACAGGTATTTGATCCCGCCAATGCAAAGCAGTGACAGGTGACGAACACCAGCACGGTACTCGTCAAAGGGCGAAAACCGGTACCTTTGCGCGGGCTTTTTCGTCACGTTTATCCCCGTTCGTAGCCCTGCGCGACCTCGCGGCGTTCGGGTGATCGGCAGTAGCCCCAGCGTCTCGGTGGTTTTCTCGCTCTTTTTCGCCGCTGACAGTGCAAAAACGAACCCGCAAGACCAGGTGTCAGAGCAAGTGCCAGAGCAAGTGCCAGAGCAAGTGCCAGACCAAGTGCCAGACCAAGTGCCAGAGCAAGTGTCAGAGGACTCGTCTGA
>CALGZB010000256.1 GCA_937934655.1 uncultured Acidimicrobiales bacterium
GCTCGACCGTGTGTCTTTGCAGGCTCTGGGAAAGAGCCTGCAAAGCCAACGGCGTTACCGGTGCGCTGCGGCCACCTGTGAGTCTGCAAGCGTGCAACGAACCACAAACCTCCCGGCGCGCTGCGAGCCGCTCCGTGCGTAACGGTCTGCACGAAGTGCAATAACAGCTGTCCCGGACCGAGCGCTCAAGTAACAACTGCCAGCACACGTCGCGGCAACGTACGGTTCTAGCCCCAAACGGTTTGGGTCTTCGCGACGTGGAGCCCAGAAACAGCGCTCAGAGCGGCCACGTGCAACACCAAACCCAAACGAATCGGGCCATAGCGGCGTGGCGCCCCTACTCGAACTCGGGCACCCTCAGCTGGAAGACCTCGCCGTCGTCCCCGCACGAGCCGCTGTCGCTATTGAAGTACACCCGACTCAAGTCCTTGCTTGGCACCGCTATCGGTTGTGCCCAGAACGACTCGGCACAGCTGTAGGTATGGGCAAGGTTCACGATGCGGCCCTCGGAAAGCATCTCTACCGCCATCACTTTGTCGCACGTCCATGCTTGGTCAACCTTGCAGTCATAGGTAGACACCACCACCCAGCCCGGCTTGTCGAACGCCCGACCCGAGATACTCATCGATGTGTTGCCGGCTTCGAACACATCGAAGATCCGGGTCCGCTCAAGGGTTTCGAGGTCGATCGAAAGAAGCCAGCCGGAGTCATCGTCAGGACCAAAGTCGATGATCACGAACGCTTCGGATCCATCGGTGTTGAGCGCAAAATCACCGCTGTCATTACTTGCACTCAGCTGACGCTCGTCATTCATCGTCTGGTCGTACACAAAGATCGCATCGGCATAGGCGACGACGACGAACTGTCCGGTTGGGGAAACCGAGACATAGTCGACGGCACCCACATCGGTTCGGAGGCCACCGCGGCCGAGCACCGACTGGTTCGCAAAGTCGTAGGTGAGAACACCAAGCGGCTGCCCGTCGGCATCGTCGATGATCCAGGCCCAAATCGAGCCATCGGCACTTGGTGCGCCCTGCTCCTTCGTGCTCATCCGGATGCCGTCTGGCCAGACGATGCCGTTCGACTCAACGTTGCGCACTCGCCCGGAGACGTCGGCAATGATCTCGGTTTCACCCGTGAACACATCGGTTTCAAGCAGCCGGAGCAGCTCTCCAGCCGAACCGGGGTCGGGAAGGTGACGCAGGAGCGCCGGGTTGGTCGGATGCCAATGGGGTTCGGACAGCAGCGACACGTCAACCGGCCCCAGCACTTCGCCAGTCTCGCGATCGGCAACCCGGTATCCGTCGGAGCCGTGGTACGTCAGCACCAACGAACCGTCGGGATTCTCCACCATCCGATTTGGATCAGTGACCACATCGAATCGGGTGTCCTCGGCCGTGGTGAACTGCCGTATCTCGCTCCCGTAGGCCGGATCGACCGTCCACTCAAGCAACCCCGCCGCAGCGCGATCGTTTGGCGAAGGCAGCGTCGCATCCTGGCCAAAAACCGCAAGGGGCACATCGTCGTCGCGTTCAACGATTGAAGACTCGGGCACCGGAGTCTCAGCGTCTTCGATGGTGCTCGTTTCGTCGGCCACTGGTGTCCGGATAGTTTGCGAGGCATCCTCGCGGGCTCCTAGGTAAACCCCGCCCATCGCCAGCAACAGCACCGCGGCAACGGCGGGGCTCTTTCGTCGGGTTGGCGTAAACGGAGGCACCACCGCTGCATCAAGACCGGTAGCGAGGTCGTTGGACGCTCCGTGCAATTCGGTTTCTACGTAGTCGTTTTTCGTCATTGGTCAGTGACCTCTTGTGGCGCATTGAAGGCTTCGAGATGTTCGGCAAGTGCGGCCCGGCCCCGCTTGAGATGGGTCTTCACCGTCTCTTCGCTACATCCGAGAATTTCGGCGATATCTGAGCGAGGGAGATCGTCCCAGTAGTGCAGGGCAATGGTCTGCGATTGCCGCTCGGGTAGCCGACGAACGGCCTCCCACACCTCGAGGCTTCGCTCGGTTGGTTCTACAACTACCGACGCTCGGGTGCCGATCCGCAGCATCGCCTTGGCCTCGGATCGCAGCTTGCGTGACCTGCTCGAACTCTTGTTCACCATCACTCGTCGAACCCAAGCATCGGGGCGGTCGTAGCCGCTGATCTTTGGCCATTTGCGATGTGCTTCGGTGAGCGCTTCTTGGCAGAGATCCTCGGCCGGGCCTTGTGAGCCGGTGAGAACGAAGGCCAGACCCAACAACTTGCGATAGTCGCGCTGGTAGTAGGCCTCAAAGGTCTCCACCGTGCGGAGAGGTGCCTCTTCGGGGGCTCCGACGACGTCGTCCACTAACGACATTGTGGCAAACCCTCAATCAAACCGCGCATCTAGCGGAACCGCTTCGCCGACGGAACCTTCAGCAGGTACACCTCGGCGTCGATGCCACACGACCCGCCATCACTGTTGAAGTACACCCGGCTGAATGAGCGGTTTACGACAGCGTGGGTTTCGGTCCAGTAGTCCTCACCGCAGTTGTAGGTGTGCGCCAGGTTCAAGATGCGACCACCTTCGGCCATCTCGACCGCCATGACTTTTTCGCATGTCCAAGCGCCCGGAACCTTGCAATTGTAGGTGGACACCACGACCCAACCTGGCCGATCGTACCCTTTGCCCGAGATGTGGACCGAGGTGTTTCCACCCTCGTAAATATCGAAGATGCGGGTCCGTTGCAGGGTGTCGAGGTCGATCGATACGAGCCAGCCGCCGTCCGGCCCGGCGCTGAAATCGATGTACACGTAGGCATCACCACCGTCGGCGTCGAGCGCCAGATCGCTGTGCTCACCGGTGAGAGTCAACTTTCTCAGGTTGGTGAGATCGGCGTCGTACACGTGCGTTCCATCGTCATAGCCGGCGGCCACGTAGTCGCCCGTCACCGACGTGGACACCCAGTCGACGGTCAACCCATCGCGCATCGGGACGGTGCCCAGCACGGTGTTGGATTTGAGGTCATAGGAAACGATGCCTATCTGCCGTTCGCTGTCGTCGAACACGATCCACGCATAGCGCGTGCCATCGGCGCTCGGGGTTCCCTCGGCCCGGTCGGCCAGGTAGGCGGCGTTGGGCCAGACCCCTCGGAGACGTGTGGTGAGATCAGCGATCACCTTGGTTCGACCATTCCGGACATTGGTTTGGTAGAGCTTGAGATCGCCGACCGAAGCGTTGGATCCGGCAATGTGGCGAATCAGGTTGCGATGCGTGGCGTGCCACTGCGGTTCGGAATCGGGGTGGATGTCGAGCACTCGTTTGAGCTTGAGCGTGCGACGGTTGTAAATCCGGTATTCAGCCTCGCCGTGGTAGGTCATAAACAGATTGCCGCGGCTGTTCTCTGCCTGGCGACGGCTGTAGGTGTTGCGATCGAATCGGGTACCTTCGGCCGAGGAAACCCGACGCATCGGCGAGCGATATACCGGGTCGCGGTAGCGCTTGCCCATGGCTGGTTTGGTCCAGTCGGCAGCGGGTGGTGTGGCATCGGGGCCCCAGAACAATGGACGCTGCTTTCGGGTCGAAGTCGCCGAATCCCTATCCGTCGCAACCATCGGCGTGCCGCCCGGAACGATGCTTGTCTCGCCGCCCGCTTCGCCTGTGTCCTCAATAGCTGCCTCGCCGGGCAACACCGAGCACAGGGAGACAACGATCAGCGCGCCAACAACCGCTGAGGCGAAGACACTGGCCACTGTTGGTTTTGCGATCATGCTAGTAACTCGCCCGAGCACCGACTCGCGGGGGACACGGCCTCAGCATTCATTGACGTGAGCAGTCGGCCAGTACGTTGTTGCGATGGATCAAGCAAAGCTACAAACCCTCTTCGATCTCAGCGGGCGCACCGCCATCATCACTGGCGGCACCCGCGGGATCGGCCGGGCAATCGCCGAAGGTTTCGTTGCCTCTGGCGCCAACGTTGTGGTGTCGAGCCGAAAGGCTGACGCCTGCGACGAAACCGCAGCGCACCTCAACGCCATGGCCGGCAATTCCTCGAGCGACAATTCCGGTCACGGCAAGGCTGTGGGTGTCGCCGCAAACATGGGAGCCCCCGACACCGGCCAAGCGCTCGTGGCGGCCGCGGTCGAGGCATTCGGAGGTGTTGACATCCTGGTGAACAACGCCGCCAACGCTCTAGCGCTGCCCGTCGGCCACCAAACGCCGGAGGGTTGGAACAAGTCCTTCGACGTGAACCTTCGCGGCCCCGCACTGCTCATTCAAGAGGCAACGCCACATCTCGCCGAAAGCAACCATGCCAGCATCATCAACGTCAGCAGTATCGGCGCATTCATGTTCGCAAATGGCACCTCGATGTATGCGTCGATGAAGGCCGCACTACTCGCGCTGACGCGTTCTTATGCCGCCGAGTTGGGTGCCAAGAACATTCGCGTCAACGCCATCGCACCGGGAACCGTCGATACCGACATGACCCGCAACACCGAATCCGGCCCCGACGCTATGGCACTTCGCCAGATCATTGCTCGCCCAGCGCATGCCGACGAGATGGTCGGGCCTGCGCTGTTCCTGGCAAGCGATGCGTCAAGTTTCGTTACCGGCCAGACCCTTATTGCCGATGGCGGAATGCACCCGCACTAGCCAGCGCGCTACCCGGTGTAGCGAATCAAGCCGGTGGTGTTGGTGAGCGCCCGACGAGCCAAACGCCAGTGGGCGTCGGGCCCATCGTGATCGATGTAACAGCCTTGGATATGTCGTCGCCCAGCCGTTGCCGAAAAGGCGGTGCGGCCATGAAGAAGGCGGTGGTTATCCATCACCATCACGTCGCCGGGTTCCAGAAGAAACGAAACCTGGTTGGTCGGATTATTCATCCGGTCGCGAAGCCAGCGTCGACCCCGGTAGAAGGCATCGAGTACCTCCGGCTCAGCCGGAGCGACATAGTCGAGCCGATGCGAGAAACGGATCTGCTTGAAGCATCCAGCAGCGTCGAGTTCGAGAATCCGAGTGCGGTTCACCACAACATCGCTCACCATGTCGTAGCGAAAATCGACGTCGACCTCGGTGAGAGCCCGGTAGGCATCGGGGTCGGCCTCGGCTAACTCTTGGCTTGCACCAAAGCCGTCGACCAGCGTTGAGATGCCCCCATCGGTGTCGTTCACCAAACAATGCAGCATCTGGATTCCGGGAACCGGCTTTCGGTACGGGCCATCAGAGTGCGCGTTGAGATGCATTGGCGTGTACGCCAGATCGGTCGGATCAACTTCGGTGACCACATCGAAGATCTCGCCGAAGTTGGTCGGAATGATATTGCCGAGACTCTGCCCGACGGTTCGGAGCATGCCTGGTGTGGTGGGCACACCTCGCAGCACAAAGAATCCATGGCGCCAGAAACTCCCGAGAGCGGCTTCGGTTGCGACCGGGTCGTTCGCAAGCACCGGCTCCCATTCGGCATAGGGAAACGGCTGAAGGCTGCTGGTCCAGGCTTCGGGTGCCGGGATTGCTTCAGGGTCATCGATCCAACCCAGGTCGCAAAGCAGACGGCCCTGGGGCATTGCCATTGAGTGTCCGTCGGAGAACTCGAACCAAACCGAACCGTCCGCTGCACTGCAGGCGTCTACCGTGACGTCCGGATCAAGATCATTGGCGTCATAAAGACGCTGAAGATTGGTTTCGTCGAGCTGCCCGGGTTCGCAGGTGCGTTCGCGCAGCCACAGTGCATGGAGCAGTGCCTCGTTGCCATCCAACCGGATGAACACGCTCCTTCCTGCGTCACGGCGTTCCAGCTGTACGGAGCATGCGTCTTCGGATGTTTTTGACGACACAGACAGCGAACCTCTGGTGAGAAGGAAGCGACAGAAACTGGACGATCGCCCAGTGTCGAAAAGTGTGCACCCAAAGAGCCGACGATTCAAGGAACAATCAGCAAATTCCCACGATCTGAGAAAACTCGCAGGGATGGGCTCAGCCAGGAATGCCGAGTGCCTCGACGAACTCGTCGACCAAGGCGGCGACTGCGGCCGAGCGAGACCGAGTGTTGGTTCGCACCACAAAGTGCACCTCAGGAAGCGTGGGGTCGAGCCCGTCGCGGCTCCAAATCCGATGCTCCTGCAGGCAGTTGCGCTCGTTCATCACGCCAACGCCAAGGTTCGCAGCGATAGCCGACCAGACGGCCACGGAGTTCTCCGCCTCGAACGAGCTGAAATGATCGATGCCGGCTTGGTTCAGAGCGTCGAGCATGACCGGCCGGACAATGCAGTTGGGACCAAAGGTGATGAGCGGAACATGTTCGCCTTCATGGTCGGCATAACTCGGCGAACACACCCACTGAAGCCGGTCGCTCCAGAGCACAACGTCGCCCGGCTCGGGCTCGAAGGTCTGGATGATCGCAACATCGAGTTCGCCCGATTTGAGTTGGTGAGAAATCGGGGCGCTGAGTCCGACTCGGTGATGGAGCCGAACCATTGGGTGGCGACGGCGGAAACTCGCTGCCACCTGGGCCATCGCAATCGCTTCGATCTCGTCGTTGGTGCCGAGCTTTACCGTGCCCTCGAGCTGGGACTTATAGAGACTGTCCACCGCTTCGTCATGAGCGCCAACAATCCGCTCGGCGTGTTGTAACAACTCATCACCGAACTCGGTGAGATGGATTTGTCGACCCTCGCGCGAAATCAGCGGCGCGCCGAGTCGTTCTTCGAGCCGCTTCATTTTCCAGCTCACAGCAGACTGCGTGAGATTGAGTTGCGCGGCGGCTTCAGTGAAGCTGCCGGTCGAAACCACAGCCTGAAACATTCGCAGCGATTCGATGTCGAGGCGCACCGACACAGTGTGCCAGAACCATCGATCCGGCAGGCATTTCATTTCTTGAACTCGTGGACTGTCGGGAACCTCGCCACGTAGGTATTTCGGACTACTGCTTAGGTAGTTCGGACTACGTCCGATAGGAACCCGTCTCTTCAAGGAGGGCCCAGATGATTCGTCAATCTTCAGCAATTTTTGCGTCACTGCTCGCCGTTTCTGCACTGCTCGTAGCAGTGCTTGCAACACTGTCTCCCGCACTTGCCGGTGCCGTTCCTGCAAAGGGCGCCACCAGCATTGAGGTCCGATTGCGTGGCACCACCGGTACCGAAACCGCCGCATTGCGCGTTGGCGACGTCGAGCTGTTCGCCGGACAAATCAGTAGCGAGTGGATGCTGATCGAAGCCCCCCTCTCCTCCATGGCCACCGGCGCCATCGAACTGGTCTTCACCAATGACGGTGATACGAAAGCTGGCGACCGAAGCCTCGAGGTCGACTACCTCTCTCTTGGTGATCAACCAATCTCCGCCGACTCACCTTTCGTCTATTCCGAAGGGGCTTTCGCTCCGCCCAACGGCTGCTCGCCCGGGTTTGTTCAGTCCAGTGTCCTCGGCTGCGGCGGAAAGTTTGTGTTTGGCGTCCTGGACGATTCCGGTGTTCTTTCGCGACCGCTCGACCCCCATGGCAACCAACGTGGCCTGCCGCTGCTTTCCGACGGCGAGGTCGATATCGTCGCCCGCGGGCACTTCGGTGGGGAACGCTTTGAGGTTCGCGTCGGCGACATCATCATCGGCGAGGCGGCTACCACTCGGTTCTGGCGCACCTACCGGTTCGAGGTCGACCCAGCACTCGTCGGCGACTTGTCGGTGACCTTCACCTCGGAC
>CALGZB010000257.1 GCA_937934655.1 uncultured Acidimicrobiales bacterium
ACCTTGCATAGTCCCACCTCATGTCGGTGTGCCTTGGCCCTGATGGTACGACTCCGAAGAAGATCCTCCTAGGACTGCGGTCAAAGCGAACCGATGCTGCCGAGTGGCGTTTGTCGCCGAACTATCGCCAGCGCTTGTACCCTCGATACGGTCTGCAATATCGCCATTTTCTAGTCTCGGAGTCGAATACCCCATGAAGAGCCCTGCACGCGTCACTGTTACCGGAGCTGCTGGACAGATCGGTTACAGCCTGCTGTTCCGCATCGCCAGCGGTCACCTTCTCGGCCCCGACCAACCGGTCATTCTGCAGATGCTCGAGATCACGCCTGCGCTCGGAGCACTCCAGGGTGTGGCCATGGAACTCGATGACTGCGCATTCCCTCTGCTCGCCGGCATGGTGCAGACCGATGACGCCGAGGTTGCCTTCGGCGATGCCGATTACGCACTGCTCGTTGGTGCAATGCCCCGCAAGCAAGGCATGGAGCGGGCAGACCTGCTCGAAGCAAACGGTGGAATCTTTGGCCCGCAGGGCAAGGCCATTAACAGCGCCGCGAACAAAGACATCAAGGCTCTTGTAGTCGGCAACCCAGCCAACACCAACGCTCTCATTACCCTGAGTCATGCGCCCGACATCGATCCTTCGCAGATTCAGGCCATGACTCGCCTCGACCACAACCGGGCGCTCAGTCAGCTTGCTGCCAAGACCGACAGCAGTATCAACGACATCACCAAGCTCACCATCTGGGGCAACCACTCCTCGACCCAGTACCCCGACATCTTCCACGCTGAGGTCAACGGCCAAAACGCTGCCGAGATGATTAACGACCAAGCATGGCTTGAGAACGACTTCATCCCCACCGTCGCCAAGCGCGGTGCGGCCATCATCGATGCTCGTGGTTCCTCGTCGGCCGCTTCGGCTGCCAACGCCGCCATCGACCACATGCACGACTGGGTCCTCGGTACTCCGGAGAACGACTGGGTATCGATGTCAATGATCTCCGACGGCTCCTACGGCGCCCCTGAGGGCATCGTGACCTCATTCCCCACCACAACCGCCGACGGCAACTTCAGCATCGTGCAGGGCCTCGAGATCAACGAGTTCAGTCAAAGCCGCATGGAAGCAACCTGGGCCGAGCTCGTAGAAGAGCGCGACACCGTAAGCGGCCTCGGTCTCATTTAGACCAAACCGCCAAACCCTGAAAAACCCGAACTGGTCGCGATTCTGGCTGCTGCAGCAGCCAGTTTTTCGACCAGTTCGGTCGTTTTGGGTTATTTGAGGAATTTGCTGGTGGTGTTGTCGGCGAGGACTTTGCCGTTGGTTTGGCAGGTTGCGCAGTAGTTAACGTCGTACCGGTTGTAGGAGACCTCACGGATGACGTCCTTGCATACTGGGCAGGGGTCGCCTTTGCGGTGATGCACGCTTCCCGGTCGGTCCTTTGACGAGCTCATGTCGTCGCGGGTTCGCTCGTAGGCGAGGCCTTCGTCGATGGCGTCATTGATCGCGCCGTGAAGAGCGCTTACCTGATCGCCGTCGAGTTTTGAGGCATTGGCAAACGGCGAGATCTTTGCCCGGTGGCAGATCTCGTTCGAGAGGCGTCGTCCGACACCCGCGATACAGCCTTGCTTTCTAAGGAAGCCATGCACCCGCATCGACGCATCGGCGAGCAACGCCGCAAGTTCATCGACCGAGACCGAATCAGCGTCTGGCCCCAAGCCTTCGAACCGGTCGGACTCGAGCGGGTCGCCAGCTACGGTCCAGACGCCGGCCTTGCGGTCCTTTCCTGCTTCGGTGAGCAGGAGTGCACGGCCATCATCGAAGACCCAACGAACCAGGCCGTTGCGGGCCTTCGGCGACTGCTTCTCGTCGGGCTTGAGGCGGCCGCCCTGCATCAGGTGAACGATGTGGCTGGTCGTTTCGAAGTGAAGAATCAGCAGCTTTGCGCGAGTCGTGATTTCGACAAGGGTTTCTCCCACCGCATCGTCAGGAGCTGGGTCGAAAGTTTTTAGCGCGGCGAAATGAAGCGTTCGGAACTTCGCGAGGTTGGCGCCGCCGAAGTCAGCGGTGAGCCGCTCGGCGTGTGCCTTGACCTCGGGCAGTTCAGGCATCGAAGGTCGTCTCGCCTCGAACGTCGACCAGGAGGTCATCGACCTCAGCGAGGAGGTCGTGATGTTCGACTAACAAGTTGGTGTTGCCGCCGATCCTCATCCGCCCACTCATAAAGGCGGTTTGGGCGCTGATGGTGCCTTGAGCGATACCGCACGCGGTGTCCCAGTCTTGGGTGAAGGTGACATCCGGGGAAGAAGCCTCGCCCGGTACCAGCGTCACTGATTGCCCGGACAGGACCATCGCGTACGTGCGATCGCCGTCGGGTGCGCCGGTGATCACTTGTTGAATGGTGATCTCGACATTGCGGGGAAGCGGATCGGCCACCGCGGAAACAGCGTCGGCCGCAGCGCCGAACCAATCGTCTGACAGGTATCTCACCCAGCCAGCTTATGCTGCCTCGGTGCCGATCGACTTCACAGCAAGCCCAATCCCGGGAACCGATGACCGTCGTCAGAAGGTTCCGGACTACGCATCGTCGGGTTGGGCTGATGTGTTCGAGCTCGACTTTTTCGCTCCTGATGCTTCGTTCGGGGGCTTTGTGACAATGGGTCTGTATCCCAGGTCGAAGCGGGGATGGTTCTGGGCGGTGGTGGTGGGCGACGATCGGCCGCTGGTGATTGTGGTTGATGATGAGTTGCCACTACCACCTGCGCCAAACCTGGAGGTCCGTTCCAGCGGTATATGGACCGACCTGATTCCGCAGGTTCCGCTCGAGCACTTCACGGTGGGGCTTGAAGCGTTCGGCGTTGGTATCGATGACCCGGAGGAAGTTTTCAAGAGCTTGCGGGGCGACCGGACGCCGATGGGTTTCGACATGGAATGGGAGACCGACGGGGATGGCTGGCCGCTGCTCCCCTCTGGCTTCGAGCTGCCCTGCCGGGCGCATGGCGAGATTCTGTTGGGTCATGAGGAGTTCGACTTCGATGGTCTGGGAACTCGTCGCCGTTGGTGGGGCGACGATGCCCGCCGGAGTGCCCCAGGGATGTGGCTGAGCGGTTGGTGGGACGACGGAACTCCGCTCGTCGGCGGCCCATGCGAGCTGCTGGAGCGACGCTCGGCGGAAGTGTTCGAGATAACCCACCCCGGCGATGAGTCGACTTCGCTTACCGCTACGGTGCGGTCGGTAGCGCCACTTCCGATTCTCCGGCCAGGTCACGAAACCCCGGGACAGCGCTGGCGAATGTTGTGCCGAGTTGAAGCTGGCGCAGGCGTCGAGTCTCGACAGGGAGTCGGCTGGCTCGACCTTCAGTGACTGGTTATTGGTAGTCCTCGACGCGAGGCGCAAACCCGACCGGCGGCTCGAAGTCCTCAGCCTCTGATTTTGCGCCGAGTCGGCTGAGCACCACCACGAAGATGAATGCGGCCACGGCAAGAGCGGTGGGTACGAACCACTCATCGCCCGCCGGCCACTCGATCCCAACGCCGCTCACCGACTCGCCTTCTTCCTCGCTGATGATGCCGACGCCGTTGGGCCATGGCCACAACACCCGCATCGAGCCCGCCATGATGCCCACGATGACCGCCATGAGTGTGTCGTGGTATTTGTCGAGCAGTTTGGAGAGGAACGACGAGAACAGCCCGAGGCCGGCCGAAGCGCCGATCGCAACGGCCAGAAGGGGAACGATGTCGCGGTCGTGCACCGCGCCAAGAACAGCGGCGTACATACCCATCATGAGGAGGAGAAAGGACCCGCTGATTCCCGGCAGGATCATTGCGCAACTGGCGATCGCCGCGGCACCGAAGTAGATGATGAGGCTTGGGTCGTTGAGCGGGCCGTTCTGATAGCCGAGCAGCAGGAAGACGATGATCGAGGTAAGTACGACGATGCCCAGGTGGTTGACGGCGGGCGATTTTAGGAGCCCCCACGCGATCACGATGGAGGCGAGCACCAGCCCCATGAACAGCCCGGCCATTTCTTCTGGGTAGTCGGCGAGTGCGCCTTCGATAAGGCTCGATAGCGCAGCGAGTGCGGCCAGGATGCCGAGGCCGAGCGGGATGATGAATCGCCAGTCGACCTCAAAGAACTTCTCTTTGAAGCCTGCGACGTCGCCTTTCAGAATGCGGCCCAGCGCATGCGCACCGGTTTTTACGTTGCCAAGGAGATCGTGGTAGATCCCGAGGATCAAGGCGACGGTTCCACCCGATACGCCGGGCACGATGTCTGCGGCACCCATGGCGAAGCCGCGGGCGATTTGGGCGAGGATGTTTCGAATCATGAGCTGTGTTGGAGGCTACCGTCGGGAAATGCGAGTGGGAACGAGCGAAAGAGAAATGCGAGTGGGAACGAGCGAAAGAGAATCGCGAGTGGGAACGAGCGAGGAAAAATCGAACGATCGTTATCCCATCGGCGCGTCGGTGGTGGTTTTAATACCTGACGCCGATTCTGCGGCGGCGCGTTGGAGCCCGGCACTCCTAAAGCTGTTGTCAGAGGCCGGCTTTCGCGTGGTCCTTTTTGAGAATCGTGACGCGGGTGCCGGTGTCGACTCTGCGCCTGGCTATCTGCTCCCAGACATGGCCGATGACGTTGCCTCGGTGATTGCAGAGTTCGGTGGCGAACCTGTTCACATCTTCGGCGTTGGTATGGGTGGCACGATCGCTCTTCATGTGGCGCTCCGTCATCCTCTGCTTGTCCGATCGCTTGTGCTGATCGGCGCATCGCCCGGAAGGTCCGATGAACGTCTGCCCGACCCGAACCCGGAGTTTGTCGACGCGATGGTGGCCAGAGCATGGGCGGGGGCTCCGACCTCTCGTGAAGACCAGGTGGTGTGGTTGGTCGAGCTCGCTCAGCTTCTGGCTGGTAACCGATATCCGTTTGACGAAGTAGGCGAAGTCGTGCGGGCGGCGGCCCAGGTTGATCTTCGTTCGGTAGCCGATGAGTCCGGCCATGGCCATGCAGTGGTCGAGACCCGTTCGGTGCTGGACGACCTGGAGCGTATCGCCCAGCCAACCTTGGTAATCCACGGCACGGTCGACCCGGTCTACCCGCTCGCCCACGGTGAGGTGATTGCCAACGGGGTCGAGAACGGGCGTCTTCTGTCCGTCGAGGGTCTTGGTCACGAAGTCCCCGCAGAGTTTGTCGAAGAGTTCGGCGAGGTGGTGCTCTCCGCACTGAGCCTCGGAGTCGATGGCGCCACATAGTCTGCTCGGTGACACCACGCGGAATGAACGTGGTTCTCGCTTCGTTGGCGAAAAGAACCCTTGACGACCACCCCCCTCCTCTGCCTATAGTGACCTCAGTCACAAAGCGTGACTAGCGTCACAGGTAGGGGTCCACCAGCCTGGCGACGTGGAACAGCAAGCCGAAGGCGACGTGGGGTCGCTCGAGCGTTTGCTCGTAGTTCGGAGGCGGCGATGTTTCCCAGCGTAGAAGTTCACGAACGAAGCCCACCTGGGTAGGAGCTGCTGCAACGCAGGTTAGAGTCCCGGCGAAGTTTTCTCACCAATCGATGCCCGCACGGCAGAGGCCTTTCGAGGTCAAAATCCCAGGGCGCTCAGAAAACTCTAGGCGACCGTCCCGCAGTTCCGCAGCAACAATTCGAGCACATCTGAGGTTCAGCGGATGTTGCTCGAAAACGAGAAAGGCCCGGCCAAATGGCCGGGCCTTTCTTGTAGATCAACCGCTTTTGACGAACAGTCGCCGTGGCTAGTTCTGGCCGCTGAGCTTCCGGTTCTTGATCTTGGATTTTACGTAGTCTTTGTTCATGAGTGCAATGAAGTCGAGGCTGATCTCTTTGGGACACGCCTCGTGGCACTCGCCGTGGTTGGTGCAGCTTCCGAAGTACTCCTCCATGGTCTCGACCATGTTCTCGGTACGCTTCCAGCGCTCAGCCTGACCCTGCGGCAGCAAGTTCATATGCATGACCTTGGCTGAGGTGAACAGCTGAGCAGCGGAGTTCGGACAGGCTGCTACGCAAGCACCGCAACCGATACACGCTGCGGCATCCATGGCCGAGTCAGCGGCTTCCTTTGGCACCGGCGTGAGGTTGGCATCGCTGGCACTGCCCGTAGGGGCAGTGATGTAGCCGCCCGCTTCTTGGATCGCGTCGAGGGCCGACCGGTCGACAGCGAGGTCGCGGATAATCGGAAACGACGCTGCACGCCACGGTTCGATAGTGATGTGGTCACCATCGTTGTACTTGCGCATATGCAGCTGGCAGGTAGCGGTGGCCTTCTCGGGGCCGTGAGCTTGGCCATCGATCATGAGGTTGCATGTACCGCAGATACCTTCGCGGCAATCGCTTTCAAACACGATGGGCGGTGTGCCCTCTTCGATGAGGCGCTCGTTGACGACATCGAGCATTTCGAGAAACGACATGTCCTCGCTGATACCGGGTGCCTCGTAGGTTTGGAATTTCCCGTTTTGGCCTGGCTCTTGGCGCCAGACTTTGAGGGTGAGCTTCATTGTCTTTTCCATGTCGGCTTCCTACTTGTAGCTGCGCTGGGTGAGGGGCACTTCGTTAAACACGAGTTCTTCGCGGTGTTCGGTTTGGGCTTCGCCCTCGCCGTTCCAATCCCACGCGGTGACGTGCTTGAAGTTCTCGTCGTCGCGTTGGGCTTCGCCCTCTTCGGTCTGATGTTCCTCACGGAAGTGGCCACCAGCGGACTCTTCACGCACAAGTGCGTCGCGAGCTTTGAGCTTGGCGAGTCCGAAGAAGTCCGACACTCGGCCGACTTTTTCGAGTGACTGGTTGAGGGTGTCAGCACTGCCGAGAACCCGAACGTTCTTCTCGAACTCTTCTTCGAGCGAGGTGATCTCGCTGATGGCTTTCTCGAGGCCGTTCTTGTTGCGCTCCATGCCGATGTAATCCCACACGAGCTTGCCGAGCTCGCGGTGGTAATGATCGACCGACTTGGTGCCTTTGACCGCCAGCCACTTGTTGGTGCGGTCGTTGACGTCGGCGATGGCTTCTTTGAACACTGGGTCGTCGGCGGGAACCGGATCAGAGCCAAGCTTGCCGGCCAGTTGATCGCCGATTGTGTAGGGCAGAACGAAGTAGCCGTCGGCCAAGCCCTGCATGAGTGCCGAGGCGCCGAGGCGGTTGGCGCCGTGATCGGAGAAGTTGGCTTCGCCGATTGCGTAGCAACCCGGCACCGTGGTCATCAGGTGGTAGTCGACCCAGAGGCCGCCCATCGTGTAATGGGTGGCGGGGTAGATGCGCATTGGTTGCTTGTACGGGTTCTCACCGGTGATGCGCTCGTACATGTCGAACAGGTTGCCGTACTTGGCGCGAACGGTGTCTTCGCCATCGCGAGCGATCGCTTCGGCGAAGTCGAGATACACGCCGTTTTTGAGTGGGCCGACACCCTTGCCTGCATCGACCACGGTCTTGGCATTTCGTGACGCAACGTCGCGAGGCACCAGGTTGCCGAACGCCGGGTACTTGCGCTCGAGGTAGTAATCGCGTTCGGCCTCGGGGATGTCGCTGGCCGACCGAGCTTCGTCGAACTTGTCCGGTACCCAGATGCGCCCGTCGTTTCGAAGCGACTCGGACATGAGCGTGAGCTTTGACTGGAACGGGTCGCTCGATGGGATACAGGTTGGGTGGATCTGGGTGTAGCAAGGGTTGGCGAACATGGCGCCCTTGCGGTGCGCACGCCACGCAGCGGTGACGTTGCACATCATGGCGTTGGTGGAGAGGTAATACACGTTGCCGTAGCCGCCGGTGGCGAGCACCACGGCGTGGGCGGTGTGTGAGCTGATCTCGCCGGTGATGACGTCGCGGCAAACAATGCCGCATGCTTCGCCATCTTTGGTGACGAGTTCGAGCATCTCTTGACGGTTGTAGAGCTCGACGCCCCCTTCGTTGACCTGGCGCATCAGTGCCGAGTACGCACCAAGCAAGAGCTGCTGGCCGGTTTGGCCACGGGCATAGAAGGTACGGCTTACCTGAGCGCCACCGAACGAACGGTTGGCGAGCAGGCCACCGTATTCACGGGCGAACGGAACGCCCTGGGCCGCGGCCTGGTCGATGATGTCGACCGACACCTCGGCGAGGCGATGCACGTTGGCCTCGCGTGAGCGGTAGTCGCCGCCTTTGACCGTGTCGTAGAACAAACGGTGAACGCTGTCGCCGTCGTTCTGGTAGTTCTTCGCTCCGTTGATACCGCCCTGTGCCGCGATGCTGTGCGCACGGCGGGGGGAGTCGTGGAAGGTGAAGGCCTTTACCTTGTAGCCGAGTTCGCCCATGGTGGCGGCGGCCGATGCGCCGGCCAGACCGGTGCCAACCACGATGACCTCAAACTTGCGCTTGTTGGCCGGGTTCACCAGCTTCATGTTGAACTTGTGGTTGGTCCACTTCTCGGCAATAGGTCCCTCAGGGACTTTGCTGTCGAGTACGTCGCTATAGCCGCTCATAGTCATTCTTTCGGTGGTATCCGAGTCGGGTAGGCCCGTGCGTCAATTACTTCACTGCAGGACACTTCAGTACATGACACTTCAGTAAAGAACATGGTGCCGGAAATTGATCGATTTCTTAGTGCTCTTCGACGAGTTGTTCTTCGAGGCACTCGAGAACGTTTTCGGCGTAGGGGTCGCACTTGCGATTGTCTTCGTCGGTGAGACCGGCGGCGCTGAGGATGGGGAAGGAGAGGTTGCCGACCAGGATCAAGCCAGCGAGCCCGGCCGCGAGTCCGCGTCGGGCCATGTTGTATTTCGGGTTGTTGATGCCGAGGCTCTGGAACATGCTCCACGCGCCGTGGAAGATGTGAATTGCCAGCGCAACGTTGGCGACGATGTAGATGATGAGTACCGGGATGCGGCTCATCGAGGCATCGAGGTTGTGGTACGGATCGCCGTGGACGAACTTGTCGCCTAGCCACCAACCCCAGGTGAGGTCGGCGAGGTGGAACAGGACGTACAGCAAGATGATGGGGCCGGTCCAGCGCATGGTCCTGCTGGCGAAGCTTGCGGCGATGTAGTCACGGCCGCCGGCGTACGACGTGGGCGAGGCTTTGACGTTCATGGCGTTGAGCGTGACTGCGGCCCAAATGTGAATGCCGAACATGGCGATGAGTCCGAGGCGCATGACCCACAGGATTGCGCCGCGTGGGAACAAGCCAGCCCCAAGGGTGCGAAGTGTTTCGGCGTACTCGGCGAGAACCGCTGGCCCCTCATAGACGTGCAGGTTGCCGACCATGTGGGCGACAACGAAACCGATGAGACCAAGGCCGGTGAGGGCCATCAGCCACTTCTTGCCAATGGCCGTTTGTCCGAGGCTTAGCGGAAAGGGCAGAGCCTTTACCGGTTTGCGAAGTGGAGCCGGTCGCTTGGTGCCACCGGGTTTCGACAGGGCCTGTGCCATGGAGTGCTGTCCTTATTCTCATGCTTCTGTACTGCGTGACGAGATAGACACGCAAAAACTGCTTTGTCTTTGGGAGGCTAACCAAGTTGGCAGGCGAGCCCACAACTCCAGTCGGACCGCGTTTGCAAATAATTCGTGATCAGAGCGAGAACAGCATAAAAACAGGGAAAGTTGTGGCTCTGCCCGTTGATCGTTGAATCGGCCTACAGAAGGGGCCTAGAGGATGGCGGCGTAACGGTTCGTGGCAGTAAGGCCTTCGCCGATGAGTTCGAGGTCGAGCGTTACCTCACCGGTGGCGCTTGGTACGGTCCACTCCACTTCGCCCACCCGGGTCACGGCGTCGGCGCCGATGTCGCCCTCCCATCGCCACTCTTGGGTGCCGGTCGGGTCGGTGAGTTCGGCCCGCACAACACCGGTGCCGTTTTTGCGAAGATCGCTGACGACATGCACGCCGAGACGGACGACCGTGCCAGGCAACGGCGCAAAAGGAAACGGGTCAGCCGTGACGATGACGGGGCGGCAGGCATCGGTGAGGGCATTGAATGCCGGCTTCGGTCGACGGTCGTGGCCAAGAAGTGCTGTGCTTATGGCGGGGTGGCTGTCGGCAAGGTGGTGAACGCTAAAGCCGCCGGTGGGCGTGTACTTGAGCCGTCGAAGTGTTTCGACCTGAATCTTGATGACCGACGCCTGATACCTACGAGTGGCTTCGGCCCATTCATCGAATGTTTCGAACATCGATGGCGGAACCCGTCGAGCAAGAACGTCTCGGTCGAGACCGCGGTGGCGTTCGAGGTCATCCCAGTCGAGTCTCGGCCATTGCTCGGGGGAGCAGAACTCGGACTCGAGTGGCACTGATTGGGCTCCGAACTCGGACACGAAGCGGGCGATTCGGGGCATGCGGGCAGCGGCATCGACGAGGTCGGCAGCGTTGCCAGGCCCGTGCCAGCCAAACCAAAGGTGGCTATCGGTGCCGTCGAGCAGCGGCAGGTGTGGCGGTACCCCAGAGTGGGTGATGACCGGCCGTGACGGGTCGTTCTTGGCGATCGTTCGCTTAATGGTGCGATCGAGGACGGTGCGATTCCAGCCAGGCCGGTTCGATTTCACCAATGAGGGGGACGGCATCGAGTTGTCGCGGCCGTCGGGTTCGTTGTGGCCGCACCAGGTAAACACCGCCGGATGGTGGCCAAGAAGGTCGACCATCTCGCGTGCCTGACGGCTTGCCTGCCCCCGGACACCGCGGTCATAACCCTGATGCATCGGGAAGTCTTGCCAAAGCAAAATCCCGAGCTCGTCGGCTGCGTCGTACAACTCGGGTCGGGCGATATGGGTGCGGACGCGGAGGAAATCGAGTCCGGCTTCTTTCGCTGCACGAAGGTCGCCGACGATTTCTTCGACCGGTGCGTCGGCGATGAGGGTCCGAGTCGGTCCAAGGTTGGCACCCTTCAAGAAAAGTCGCTCACCGTTGATGCGGTAGATCCAGTCGTCGACGCTCACCGATCGGAAGCCGGTGCGAACGGTTCGCGAGTCGCTGGTGCTGTCGTCGATGATGACCGAAATGTCGACGTCGTGAAGCGGTTGCTCACCTAGGGAGTGTGGCCACCATCGTTCGGGGTCATCGATGGTGACCGTCCACTCAACCCGGTTCTCGCCTGCGGCGAGGGGCTGCACCAGATCGTGTTCAACGCCGACAACCTTGGTGTGAAATCGAACCTCGCGAGCCACGGCGGTATCGACGACTGCTCGAAGGGAAAGGGTGGCCTGACGTTCCGAACAATCGGTGCAAACAACTCGTGAGAACCGGATGGCGACAGGGCCGGTCTTTTCGAAGGTGACCGGGCGCCAGATGCCGCCGGGGTTCGTGCGCTCGTCAAGATGATCGTCATGCTGGAACGCCCCGGTGATGTTGCGCTTTTGCTGCGGGTCTGACTGTTGTCTGCATCCGACTTCGATCGCCAGCGAATGAGTTTCCTTTGCCTGCACCTGGTCGGTGATTTCGAACGTGTGCGGAAAGAAGTACCCCGACGTCTCGCCGAGGTAGCCGCCGTCGAGGAAAACGTCACCGTCGTAGAAAATGCCAGCGAACCTGAGCCAGTAGCGCTGGTCGGCCTCGGCGGCATGGGTGGAAAAGCCGGTGCGGTAGAACAGCGGGTCGTGATTGTCGGCGAATGGTTCGGAGCTTTGCCAGTGTCCGGGCACAGCTACTTCAGGCCACTGAGTGTCATCGAAATCGGGTTCGGCGTAGACACGGCGAAGGTCGTCATCGGCCAGATGGGCCCGCCACGGTCCTGGAAGCTGCACCGAATGAAGCTACCAATGACTGCGTTGTTGTGAGTCACCGTGCCCACTCGGACTTATCGGCGGAGAGGTGCGGTACTCGTTCCGTCAACGGGGTAAGTTCTGGTTTATGTCGACCAAACCCTCAATAGCGACCCTTGGCGAGCTCCGTGCCTCCGGCTGGGAGTCAGTAACCGTCAAAGAAGAACTTCGACGCAACGCCATTCAACGGGTGCGCGACGGTGTTCCGCTGGTTCCCGCGGTCATGGGCTACGAGAACACGGTTCTCCCACAGCTTGAGAATGCGCTTCTGGCCGGTCACGACGTCATCTTTCTTGGTGAACGTGGCCAGGCCAAGACTCGAATGATTCGGGCGCTTACGGAGCTACTCGACGAGTGGATGCCAATCGTCGAAGGTTCCGAGATCTACGACGACCCCTACAAGCCGAGTTCAAAGTTCGCTCGTGACCTGGTCGAAGAAAAAGGCGACGAGTGCCCTATCGATTGGGCGCATCGCGATGTTCGGTACGGCGAGAAGCTTGCCACTCCTGACACCTCCATCGCCGACCTCATCGGTGAAGTCGACCCCATCAAGGTGGCCGAAGGCCGGTACCTCTCCGATGAACTGACCCTTCACTACGGTCTGGTGCCTCGCACGAACCGCGGCATCTTTGCCATCAACGAACTGCCCGACCTGTCCGAGCGGATCCAGGTAGGCCTGCTCAACGTGCTCGAGGAGCGCGACATTCAGGTGCGTGGCTACAAAGTTCGTCTGCCACTCGACGTCATGCTCGTCGCCTCGGCAAACCCCGAGGACTACACCAACCGTGGTCGACTCATCACTCCGCTCAAGGACCGGTTCGGTTCGCAGATTCGCACGCATTACCCGCTTGAGGTCGAGACCGAAATGGCCATCGTCGATCAAGAGGCAACGCTTCCCAACGCCGAAGACGTCGACGTGCACGTCCCCGATTTCATGGCCGAGATCGTCAGCACCATCACGCATCTCGCCCGACAGAGCACCAGCATCAACCAGCGTTCCGGTGTTTCGGTTCGCCTCTCCGTAGCCAACTTTGAGGCAATGGTGGCCAACGCTACCCGTCGTTCACTACGACTCGACGAGGCCAAGGTTGTGCCTCGTATCTCCGACCTCGGCGCTCTTGCCGCATCGACCTCGGGGAAGATCGAGATCGAGTCACTCGACGATGGCCGTGAAGGCGAAGTCCTGGCTCAGCTCATCAGTAGTGCCGTGTTGCTTGTGTTCCGCGAGGTTGTTCCACCCGAGACCCACCGGGGCATTGTCGACGCATTCGACGAGGGGACCACGGTTGAAGCGGGCGACAAATTGTCGAGCGCCGATATTGCCGGTCGTCTCGCCGAGAACCCGGCAATGAGCAAAGCCGTTGCGGCGGTTCTCGATGGGGAGGACGTTGCCTCCGACCCAATCGTTGTCGCGAGCGCCGTCGAGTTCATTCTCGAGGGTCTTCACCTCAGCAAACGCCTCAACAAGAACGAAGGCAGCTACGAGTCGCGCGAACCACTGATGTAATAGCGCATCAGCTGCGGAGGGTGTCGATGAACCACTGACCGCTTGGTTTTGCTTCTCGTTCGGTGGTGAATAGGCCGGACGGGTTCTCATGGCCGTTGGCCCAGTCGTAGGCATCGATCGCAGTGTTGTGGAAGTAGCCGCGCAGATCGACGCCGTCGTCGATGGCCTCGCCGAGTTGTTCGACTGTTTCGCGTAGATAGTCGAGACGCCATTGGTCGTCGTCGGTGGCGATGCCATGCGATGAGATCACGAGGGGTTTCTCGGGGAGCATTTCGCTGACACGGCGGATCACGGTGGCATCCTGCTCGGCGTTTGGGGCAAAACCCGAGCCGTCGACCTTCGCCTCGTTGGGCCAGGCGTGGAGCGTTCCGTCGGCCTCGATGGCGATGGTGGGCGAAACGTTGAGACCGATGATGTCGAATGCGTCAACCCAGTCTTCGCGTTCGCGGGGAGATTTTCCGGGCACGAACAACTCGCCTTCAGAGATCGCTCGGGCCCAGCTGGTGAGCCCAAAGTCGGTCCAGCGGTCGGCGAGTTCTTTCGCCTCAGGCCGCACTGGACGAACGTCGTGAACACCGAACACACCCATCACCGGCTGTCGCCCACTACGAAGAAGTTTCCAGGCGATGAGCGAGGCTTCAAGCGCACCGTCCACCGCTTCGATCAGCGCCTCATCGCTACCGGATCGGCCCGGAGGTCGGGTGGCTAAGTGAAATCCGCGGTGGGCCCAGCCAACCGGATCGTCAAGAGGGCACCAACCAGCGACGGTGCCGTCGAGAATTTCGGCGACGAAGTCCACATGACGAGCCCAAAGGTACGAGCGCGAACGTTTGTCGCTGTAGCCATGTTCATCTTCGGCGAACCATCCAGGCAACGAACCGTTGTGGAACGTGGCCCATGCCGAAATGCCCGCATCTTTGGCCGCCTCAAACATGGTGCGGTAGTGCTCGATGGCATCGGGGTCGTGACTGCCTGGGTAAGGCTCGAGGCGGGCCCACTCGACGGTGAGCCGAATGTTGGTGAGGCCTGATTCGGCCAGCAGCGCAAAGTCTTCGACGTAGTTCACGCCAAAGCCGTTTCCGTTGCCAGACTCAGGGGCTTTGCCCGACTGTTCAAAGCGAGACCAATCGGTCGCCGAGGTTGCGCCCTCGGTGCCGACTGATGTTTGGGTGGTTCCCCACCAGAAGTCTTTGGGAAATCCCTGCATCTGGTGGTTCCTTCTCTTCAACGAGTCTTCGCGGCTTCTTAGCGGTAGGTGTGGGTGCCCTGATCGAGGACTACGGCACCGTCAACACATGTTTGGTACACGGCGTTTCCGTCGCCAAGGTCCCAGATCTTGACATCGAGTTGCTGGCCTGGGAACACCGGGGTCGAGAATCGCCCAGCCATGCCGCCGAACCGGGCCGGATCGCTGCCACACATGGCGTGGAGCAGGGCCCTTCCGGTGAACCCGTAGGTGCACAAGCCGTGGAGGATTGGGGTTGGGAATCCGGCCATCTCGGCGAACTTGGGGTCAACGTGCAAAGGGTTGCGATCGCCATTCAATCGATACAGCAGCGCCTGGTCGATTCGGGTTTGGTAGCTCACCACATGGTCAGGGTCGCGGTCGGGCGCAGCCCACTCGGTCTTCGGCCCGCTGTCGCCGCCCCATCCGCCTTCACCGCGAACAAACAGTGCCGATCGGGTGGTCCACAGCGGGGCCCCGTTCATCGTCACATCGTTCTGAAGTACCACAAGGGCAGCCTTGCCCTTGTCGTAGATGCCGTCGACCTTGCTCACGTTTGTGGCAGTGCCGGAAACCGGGATGGGAGCGTGCAGCTCAATGGACTGCTCGCCGTGGACCAACATCGCAAGATTGAAGTCGCCGAAGTTGGGGCTCTTGCCGGCGCCTTGGCCAAGCACGACTCCCATGGTCGGGAGCGCTTTTTGCTCGACATCAATCGAATTTTCGCTGGTGAATTCGAGTTCGAAACCGGTGGGGTCGATGGCACCTGCGCCAACGCCGAGCGAGTAGAGAAGTGCATCGCCCGAGTCCCAGCTGAAGTCTCCAGGTTCTCCAACGGATCCGGCGGCATCGGGGTTGATCGGCATATGAGGTCTCCTTGGTCAGGCATGGCAGCGCGATGGTGCTGCAGATCGCAACGTAGCTGGCCGCACGGATCGGACATGAATCGATCGACACGCCTGCAGCGACGACCTAGCGTTTCGCCTATGACCCTCACCGCATCGTCCACCGTTGAGATCGAAGGCGCCTCGGCCCAAGACGTTCTCGAGTATGTGCTCGACCTCGAGCGTTACAAAGAGTCTGACCACAAGATCGTAAAGGTGGGCGAGGTGATTGGTCCTGACGATGCCGGCAAAGGGTCGGTCGACGTCTGGGGCAAACTTCGCTTCGGTCCGGCGGCACCCGATGTGCAGAACTTTGTGCTCGAGCGATGGAACAAGCTCACGTTTACTGGAGCGCCGAAACAACCGGGCCGCATGGTGTTTAACTTCGTGGGCACCTTCGAGTGCGAGCCGACCGACACCGGCGTGCGAGTTACCCACGCCTATGAGTTCACCTTCACCCTGCTTTGGCGATGGCTCGAGATCCCGCACCGGGAGTGGCTCCAAGAAGAGCTCGATGCCGAGATGGACCGAGTGCAAGACGCACTCGCGATCAGCTCTAGCTGACGATCAGCTTTAGCTAACGATCAGCTTTAGCTAACGATGCTGAAGCGACGTTGCGATGCACCAAAGGAGTCGTCGGTGAGGTCGATCGTGACTGCCGGACGCTCTGCTGGCTGACCCGTGACGACCTTCACGGCAGGCGGATTGAGCTCGATAGCCTCGGCCTTCGCCCGTTCGATCGTGACGATATCGGCCGTGCGATACGACGAAATACGGGTCGACCACGAGTCGATCGTCTGCCGGTTGCTCCCGGTACAGAAGAAGGTCGTGAGTGGGCCTTCGGGGCAGTACGCATCGGCGCCCTCAACCTTGATGGTCTCGCCCGACTTCATCGCTACATTCCAGTTCCACATTGCGGTGTCCTCCAACACTCGTTCCAACACCCCTCATTTAACTCAGGGGGTGTGACACGACTGTCGGGGTCCCCGAAATTTTCGCGCTTAACCACCGGAAAGGTGGTTAAGCGCAACAAGAAAGTTCGTTTCGCCTATTGGGGCATGGCTGCTACTACCGAGATCTCCACGAGTAACGCTGGCCGGGCCATGTGGGCCTCGACGCATGCCCTGGCTGGTTGATGGCCGTCGACGACCCAGTCGTTCCAGACCTCGTTCATGAGTGCAAAGTGGTTGGCGATATCGCGCAGGTAGATCGTGGCGGACAGCACGTGTTCTTTGTTGGTGCCGGCCTTGTTGAGCAACTCATCGACTCGAGCCAGGGTGGAGCGAGTCTGTTCTTGAATGTCGGCCTCGGGATCTTCGGCTACTCGGCCCGACAGGTAGACCGTGCCGTTGTGGATCACGATGGCGCTGGCGCGCCCGGCTGAGTCGATTCGTTCGATAGTCATGGCCAGCCAACTTACGCGCTGATGGTTATGGGAGGGTACGAGTATGGACATTTCGGGAGCCCGAGTATTGATCACCGGCGCATCGAGGGGGATCGGCGCAGCGATGGCCGGGGCGTTCGCGAGCGAAGGCGCCAAGGTCGCATTAGTCGCCCGCAGCGGCGACGAACTTCAACGGTTGGCCGATGAGTACGACGGCAAGGCGTACCAGCTCGACCTTGGTCGGTCGGCAGATCTCGACGGTTTCATCGACCGCGTCGAGGCCGATGGTGGGCCTATCGACATCCTCATCAACAACGCTGGTATCGAGACTTCGGCGTTGGTCGAAGAACTCGACGAGGACCACATCGAGCAGCTATCGGCCGTGAACCTCGTGGCGCCTATGCGGCTTACCCGCCAAGTGTTACCGGGCATGCTCGAGCGACGCCGCGGCCATGTGGTGTTCACCTCGTCGGTGGCGGCGTCGACCCCGGCGCCCGGTCTGGCCGCATACTGCGCATCGAAGGCTGGTCTCACCCGGTTCAGTGAATCGCTTCGGATCGAGATGCGCGATTCGGGTATCGGGGTTACGACCCTGCATCTGGGCCCGGTCGATACCGGCATGTGGGAGCGGGTTACCGACCACCCCGCGTTCGATGTTGCACAAACCCGTTTCCGAAGGTTCAAGCTGTTGGTCGACGTGTCACCCGAGTTGGTTGCCGCCGACACCGTCGACGCGGTCACTACCAACAAGCGCGAGGTCCGGCATCCCAAACGCCTTTCCGCCACGATGAGTTTGGCTGCTGCCCCAGGTCGGCTTACCGAAGTGCTGCTGGCCGGGATCACCCCTCGCGATCATCGACGGTGAGTTTCGTGAGCCCAGCCTCCCGTCACTGAACAGGGGTGACCTTGTGGCCGGAAGAGCTGCAGCTACTTTGAGGGAATGGAACGCGGAGCTCAGGTGGGAGTGGGTCGGACATCGACGGTCTACACCTATGGGACCGGTGCTGTTGTAAAGGTTCCCTTTGCTGAGGTCCCCACACATTGGGCGGAGCTCGAGGCACGGAGCACCGCAGCGGTGAGAACCATGGGTCTTCCGGTGCCAGAGGTTCTCGGCATGGTCGAGATCGACGACCGTCCGGCCATCGTCTTCGAACACATTGACGGTGTGTCGCTGCTGCAACAGATGATCGATGACCCGTCGTCTACTGAAACGTTTGCGCGAGAGTTCGCCGACGTGCATCGTCGTATCCAGCGAGCCGGTATCCCCGCCGACGTCCCTGATCTCGTCGACCGGCTTTGTCTAAAAACCCAGACCGTTCGTCAACTCACTGACGAGGAGCGGGCTGAAGCGTGCGATACGGCAATGCGACTGCCCCGCGGGGCCGCACTCCTGCATGGAGATTTCCATCCCGGGAACGTCCTCATGAGTCGTTCGGGACCAATCGTTATTGACTGGTTCGATGCAACGGTTGGCCACCCGGTCGCTGACGTTGTCCGGTCGAGCATCTTGTTGAGCCCGCCGCCTAAGGGTATTGAATCGCTCCATCTGCCTGGACTTCCGCGGCCAATGATGGAGACGGTTCGGTCGATTTATCTCGAAACGTTTTCCGCATTGTTGGAGAATGCCGGCGACCTTCTTCCCTCGTGGCGAGCAGTGAGCGCAGCGAGCCGACTGTCCGAAGGGGCAGAGGTCGATGAGTCGGAGCTGCTTGCTATCTGGAAAGAGCGCCCGCAGCACGTCGACTTGCGGGTTGAGCGGTTGCCTGGAGTCGAGTCAACCTACGAGTCGATGTAGGTCGCTGAACACCTGCGGCGCCGACGCGAGTGTGAGGTCGGTTGCGTTGTTGACCGGCAGTTCGACCATTGCGCCAGCTTCGGCAGCGATGAGCGCGCCGGCAGCGTAGTCATACGTTTGGATATGTCGCTCGAAGAACCCGTCGAGGCGGCCCGATGCGACCCAACAAAGGTTAAGAGCGGCCGAGCCCATGCACCGGATGTCGCGACAGCGGGGGAGAACTTTGGTGAGAAGATCTGCTTCCTTTGCGCGAAGCTCTGCATCGTAGGCAAAGCCGGTGCCGATTAAGGAGTGGTCGAGTGACGGTGGCGTCGCGCATGCGATGTCGACACCATTGCTTCGAGCGCCTTCATCTTTTGTTGCGCTGAAGATCTCGCCTTGGAGGATATCGACAACGGCTCCTGCGACGACCTGGTTGTTAATGGTCGCGGCGATGCTTACCGAGACCACAGGCAGCCCGTACAAGAAGTTGACGGTGCCATCGATGGGGTCGACGATCCAACCGATGCCGGTGTGGCCATGGAGGTCATCGAACTCTTCGCCCTCGATGGATGAACCCGGACAGCGGAGCAGAAGCTCGGATCGAATGAGACGTTCGGATTCGAGGTCGGTGTGAGTGACGACGTCGGTGGGAGTGCTTTTGGTGCCGGCCATGGCGGCGCGGCCGAGGTGGCCGACAACATAGACAGCTGCGCCCCGAGCGACATCGCATGCAACCAGTTCAAGTTGTCGAGCCGGAGAAAGAACCTTGGTGCCGGTTACCGTCACGCGAGACGAACCGTGGTGCCCGTGGCTTCGATCGCTGCGACAATGGTGGGATCGAGTTCGGTGTTGGTGATCAACACATCGACGTCAGACCATTCGGCAAAGCGCACGAACTCGTCGGTGCGAAACTTCGTGTGGTCGACCAGGGCGACCACACGTCGTGCCGCTGCGATCATGGCTTTCTTGAGGGCGGCTTCTTCTCGATATGGCGTAGTGAGGCCGGTTTGGGGAGTGGCCGAGTCGCTCGAAATGAAGAGGGTGTCGACCTGGAGTGATTCGACTGATGCAACGGCTTCGGCATCGACCATGGCGAGCGTGTTCTTACTGACTCTGCCGCCGAGAACTACGACGTCGAGAGATTCGTGTTCGGCGAGTACCTGGGCAACAGTGAGCGAGTTGGTGACGACGTTGAGGTGGGCGTCGGCGGGTACCACTCGAGCGAAGGTCGTGAGTGTTGACCCCGAGTCGATGATTATGGCACCAGTATCGGGAAGTTCGCTGACGGCAGCCTGGGCGATGCGGTTCTTCTCGGCATCGTGCAGGTCAGATCGCACCGAAAGCAGCGGTTCGAATCGCGCGGTTTCCCAAGGGACGGCTCCACCGTGGACACGGCGTATAACCCGTTGGATCTGAAGGTCCGAGAGGTCGCGTCGGATCGTTTCGGTCGTGACCTGGAATCGGTCGGCAAGATCGGACACCTCGGCACGGCCATCTTGGATCGTCAAAGCGACGATTTGGCGCTGCCGTTCGGATTGAAAGAGTGCTGGGATTGCTTCAGCGACTCGATCGGTCATGGGTGTCCCTTGCCGGGCGCCTAGCGCGCCCGAGATTCATTCGCTGTCCAAACAGCTTTCAATGGCTGACGGTACTCCACGTTCGCGGAGGTCGCCGAATGCTGAAACGAATGCGTTACGGAATGCTTCGTTGTGGCCGAGATCGCCGAAGACCTGCGTGAATGCGAGAAACGCCCCGGGCTCGGTGACCTCTGCCGCGGCGAAGCTCTTGGCCTCGTCGAGGAGTGGGTCGCTGGCGATGTCGATGGGGTTCCCGGCGCAGTCGGTTCCGTTGAGGTAGAGGCACCAAGCGGCGAGGGCGAGCGCACTATGTTGAATAGAACTGCCTTCAGTGCTTCTGTGCCCACTGCTGTCTTCATCGGCGCCTAGCTGTGCTCGAAGCGTGGGTAGGAGGAACTTGGGGAACTTTGCCGAACCGTCGAGGCAAAGGCGGGACACCTGATCGCCCACCGCTGGGTTCGAGAACCGTTCGATAAGCGATGCGTTGTACTGGTCGATGTCGATGCCCTCGACTGGCGGAAGGACCGGTTTGGCCTCATGAGTAAGGAACGACGCCACGTAGGAACGGATCGACGGATTGGCCATTGCTTTATCGACGGTTTCGATGCCATCGAGCGCAGCGAGGTAGGCAAGACACGAGTGGCCGGCATTGAGGAGCCGGAGTTTCATGTGTTCGTAGGGTTCGACGTCGTCAGTGACGATGATGTCGAGATCTTCGAGTGGTGGTCGCTCGCCCGCGAAGTTATCTTCCAGTACCCATTGGCGGAACGGCTCGGCAACGACTGGCCAGAGATCGGTGATCGAATAGGTCTCGGCGAGCCACGTGCGGTCGGCGTCGGACGTGGCGGGGGTAATACGGTCGACCATGCTGTTCGGGAACGACACGTTGGCGTCGATCCATGCGACTAGGTCGGGATTGCTACGGCCGGCTTCACCCAACGTGGACGTTTGAGCGGCATGACCATTCGACATGATGTTGTCGCAGCTAAGGACGGTGAGTTTGCCGTGGCCTTGTTCTTGTCGCGCCTGCAACCCGGCGACCAGAATCGCGAATGCCGAGTTGGGTCCGGCGACGGGCGAGTCGGCGGCGAAGAGCCCGGTGGCGTCATCGATGGGGTAGCCGCCCTCGGTAACCGTAAGCGAGACGATCTGGGTTGATGGCTTCGCGATTGCTGCGATGAGCTCGGCGGCATCGGGGTGGGCGAGGAGATAGCCAGTGATACTGCCGATGATGCTGACATCGGTTTCATCGGGACCGCGAGAGATAAGGGTGTACAGGCCGTCTTGGGGGTCGAGCGCCTTCTGCATGGCTTCATCGAACGTGAGAACGCCGGCGCCAAGAATTGCCCAGTCGGTATTGCCCATCTCGCAGAGCTCGTGCGCATAGGTAGCAAGGTGTGAACGGTGGAAGCCGCCGACGCCGATATGAACGATGCCTTGACGAAGACTTGCGCGGGCATAGCTTGGCGTCGACACGGCACTGGGGATTTGCGAGAGAGTCTCGTTGGTGATTTCTACCGGCGAGTTGAGAGATGACACGGCGCAACCCTATACCAACATAAACGAAGACGCTACCTTCGAAGCTGGCGGTTTTTCAACGTTTTCGGGGTTGGTTCCTCGCGGGTTGGACAAGGCACCTCGAATATGCGGAGCCAACCGGTTCGACTGGTTACCAACTAAACCAACATTCGATGTTGTAATCCAACATAAAACCAACTAAAACAGAGACACAAGACTGGTGGCTTGGCATTCCGGCTGAGCTATCAACGATCCCGTGGAGGGGAATGAATGTCTAACGACAAAAGCTTGCGGTCAAAACCGTGGCTAATGCTCATGAGTGTTCTTGCAGCTTTGGCGCTCGTCGCTACTGCTTGCGGCAGCGATGCCGCAGATGTCGTCGGTGACGTAACCGACGAGGTCGAAGACGTCGTCAGCGATGACGATGGCGAAGAAGAAGCCATGGAAGAAGAAGAAGAAGCCATGGAAGAAGAAGAGCCAGCTGAAGAAGAAGAAGCCATGGAAGAAGAGGGCGAAGCCCGCTCGATCACCGTTGCTCTCGTAGGTAACGACAACATCGAGAAGATGGCTGAGCTTGCTCCTGCAAACTTCACCGCCGAGACCGGCATCGAAGTTGAGTTCACCGTGCTCGACGAGCAAACCCTGCGCGAAGTCACCACCCGTGACGTTGGCGCCGGCGGCGAACAGTTCGACGTTGTCCAGATCGGTATGTACGAGACGCCACAGTTTGGCGCCAACGGATGGCTCGTTCCTTTGAACGACCTTGCCGCTGCCTCGGACACCTACGACATCGACGACCTCATCCCCGCAGTACGCAACGGTCTCTCGGTAGACGGCGAGCTCTACGCTTCCCCGTTCTACGCTGAGTCCTCGTTCGTCATGTACCGCTCGGACATCATCACCAACATGCCCGACGCTCCTACCTGGGAAGAGGTCGCGGCAATCGCTCGCGAAGTCGACTCAGACGAAATGGCCGGCATTTGCCTCCGCGGTAAGCCTGGCTGGGGCGACCTTGGCGCAGCCTTCACCACCGTACTCAACACCTTCGGTGGCACCTGGTGGCTCGCAAACGACGATGGTTCCATCGGCGCAGCACAGGTTGATCAGCCAGAGTTCGCCGAAGCGCTGAACTTCTACGTTGACCTCCTCAACGACGCTGGCGAAGACGATGCTGCTAACTCCAGCTTCAACGAGTGCAAGACCCTTTACGAAGAGGGCAAGGTTGCTATGTGGTACGACGCCACCGTGGCCGCCAGCCTCTTCCCTGAAGATGTTGTTGCTAACACCGCCTTCGCACTGGCACCTGTCAAAGAAACCGCTAACTCCGGTTGGCTCTGGGCATGGACCCTTGCCATTCCGGTAAGCACCACCGATCAGGACGCCGCATGGCAGTTCATCGACTGGGCAACCAACGCCGACTACCACCAGCTGATTGCTGAAACCGACGGCTGGGCCGCAGTTCCTCCGGGCACCCGCCAGTCGCTGTACGCAAACCCTGAGTACCTTGAGGCCGCTGACGCATTTGCACAGCGCACCCTTGACGCAATGCTCGCCGCACCGATCGACAACCCAGGCACCACGCCGCGGCCCGGTCTCCCCGGCGTCCAGTACGTCGGTGTTCCTGAATTCCAGGACGTCGGCACCCGTTGCACCGAGCTCTTCTCGGCAGCAATCGCTGGTTCGATTACCGTCGACGAAGCACTTGCTGATTGCCAGATCATCGCATCTGAAGTAAGCAACTAAACACTGAATAGCACTTCAAATA
>CALGZB010000258.1 GCA_937934655.1 uncultured Acidimicrobiales bacterium
CCGCCGACTTCGTCATCGAAAACGCTGGTCCGGGGGTCATGGAAGAGCGTGGCCTTGGGTTCGACGCGCTGAGTGCTGCTCGCCCGGGGCTGGTGTACGTAGCGCTGTCACCCTTTGGACAAACCGGGCCCTATGCCCAACATCAAGCGACCGATCTCACGATCTCTGCCATGGCCGGACAAATGGCGCTCACTGGCGACCTCGATCGGCGTCCCGTGCGTATCTCGGTTCCGCAGACGTGGCATCACGCCGCCGCCGAGAGCGTGGTCGGAGCGTTGATCGCTCACGAGCGTCGCCTCGACACCGGCGAATCACAATTCGTTGACGTGTCGGTGCAGACCGCAGTGTTCTGGACCGGGCTTAACGCCATGATCGCGTCGGCCATCGACGGCAAAGACATGGAGCGAACCGGAACGGATTTAGCCCTCAGTACGATTCACACGCAGTTGGTGTTTCCGAGCAGCGACGGCGAGGTTTGCCTGTTTCCCTCGGGCAAGGCGCTGCTGAAGATCGTGGTGTGGATGGCGGAAGAAGACCCGGCCATCGCCGAGTGGGCTTCGGCCGAGGACTGGCCAACCTACGAGCGGCGGATCCTCGACGGCGACGACATTGTCCACAGCTTCGATGAAGTCAAAAGGCGCATCGGCGAGTTTACGAGCAACTACACCAAGGCCGAGTTGTTTGCTGGAGCAATCGAACGCAACGTGACGATCGTGCCGGTGAACACCGCTGCCGACACGGTGGCGATGGAACACCTCAAGATTCGTGACTGCTGGGATGACATCGAGCTTTCGAGCGGCCAGACCGTTCGCACGCCAGGTGCCTTTGTGAAGGTCTCGGACGCTCCGGTTGCTTGGGACCGCCCAGCACCCTTAGCCGGCGAACATACCGACCAGGTCCTCGCCGACTTGGAGACTGCGTCGCCGACGTCTTCGGTACCTGCCGAGCCGAAACGAGCGCTTCCTCTCGAAGGAGTGAAGGTCGCTGACTTCTCGTGGATTGGCGTGGGGCCGATAACAGCGAAGGCACTTGCCGATCATGGCGCCACCGTCGTGCGGATTGAGAACGAGGCGCGGCCCGATCTGTTACGGCTCGTCGGACCATTCAAAGACGGTGTCTTCGGCGTCAACCGTTGCCAGTTCTACGGGTCGTTCAACACATCGAAAAAGGCACTACAGCTCGACCTGAAACATCCGGTTGGCAACGACGTGGCCAAGAAGATGCTGAGTTGGTGCGACATTGCGCTCGACTCGTTCACCGCCGGCACGATGGATCGGCTTGGCCTGGGTTACCAGACAGCTCAGGAACTCAACCCCAACATCATCATGGCCACCACGTGTCTGTTCGGGCAGTTCGGTCCAGCGGCAAAGGTGGCTGGCTACGGCTATCACGCTGCGGCCGCCAGTGGCTTCTACGAGATGACCGGCTGGGACGACCGTCGACCAGGCGGCCCATGGAACGCCTACACCGACACGGTCGCACCACGGTTTCTTACCTCCACCTTGCTCGCGGCGCTCGATCATCGCCGTCGGACCGGCGAAGGCCAGTACATCGACCAAGCCCAGATGGAATCGGCGCTGCACTTTCAGTCGCCGCAACTGCTCGACGTACAGGTCTCCGGCGTAAGCGCCCGCCGCTGCGGAAATACCGATCAGCACATGTCGCCGCACGACTCGTATGCCTGCGCCGGCGAGGATCAGTGGTGCGCAATCGCCATCGAAACCGCTGACCAGTGGGTGGGGCTGTGCTCGGCGATCGGAAAGCCCGACTGGGTTGACGACCCGATGATGATCGACGCCGATGGTCGCCGCCTACGAAGTGAAACTATCGATGCTGCCATAACCGAATTCACGATGAACCATCCACCCCATGAGGCCATGCAGATTCTGCAAGATGCGGGTGTTCCTGCCGGTGCTGTGCAACGATCGAGCGACACGTTGCTCGACCCACAGCTTGCCCATCGAAACTTCTTTCGACCGATGGTGCATCCCGAAATGGGCGAGGTTCCCTACGAAGGGCATCAATACCGGATCTCGGGCTACGACAGCGGTCCTCGTTCCCCGGCACCCTGCATGGGGGAGCACACCTTCGAGATCCTTACCGAGGTGCTCGAACTCGAGATGGATGAGGCCGTCGAGATTCTCGGCAGTGGAGCCTGCGGCTAGGGCTTACGCCAGTTCGAGGGTGAAGATCCCGGGCTCGTTGGTGTTGGAGTCCGTAAGAAAGAACATGGCGAGGTCTTGGCTGCCGTCGCTATCACCGGGCGTGTCGAACCGCATCCTGAACTGCACCCGGCCGGCGCCATTGTCGAGGGCCTGCTGGACGGCATCTGTAGCGTCGCAACTCAGGGAGCTCTCTCCGCTGCGTGAGCATTCGGTTGCGGGAACTGCCGGTTCGATGTCGAACACCTCTGGACCGAAGCTCTGAAACACAACCGGGGCGACCCTGAGGGCTCCGAGATCGTCGAAGGGTGTGCCGCTCGTGCTAAGGGCCTCGGACGTAATGGTCGCCTGCTCAAGCGCTCCCTCGGCAAGATCCCCAAGATCAAACGTGAGCCAGAGTTGCACCCCTTCGCCTTCGGGGAAGTCCGCGTTGAGATTGTCGCCGACGAACAGCCCAACCCCGCTGCCGGCAAATCCCTGCGGGGTATGGCCCTCGACATCGGTAGTGCCGGTGTTTGGGATCGACAGCGGTAGGCCGCTCGTCGAGGCCGATCCGGCGGTCGGGTCGGAGCCTCCCGACCCGCATGCCGCGGCGATGATCGCGAGCGCAAGAATGCCGACGAATTGGCGGGATGTTTGCTTATCTGGTCGCATCGAGAATTCCTTGAGCGCTATAGCGAGCGACCGTTTGTTGCTCGGCGGTGAGTTCGGTGCCGTTGGTGCCGGAGAAAAGGAGTCGGTCGGGGCTGGTGAGGTCGTGATGTAACCCAAAGATGTGACCGACCTCGTGGCTCGACACACTTCCGTCGTTGCGGCAAGGGCATCGCCGGGAACTTCCAGAACGGCCGTGGAGATCGGGGCGAAGGCGATGCCGGCTTGTGCCCAAATGGCGCCCATGTTCGTGGCGATGAGGTCGAGATCCTCCGTGGTTCTGGTTGAGGACAGCGGCGAGGTCGGGTCGCCAGTTTCGACCAAGACATAGAGCGAGAGCCACCCAAAGAAAGCGCACGGCGCGAGAACCACCAACCGCCGTGTCTTTATTCCTGTTCTCTAGGACTTCTCTCGGGAAGCCGTCCGAAAAACAACGGGACGAAAGTCCGACCGCTCGGGCAGACTGGGATGGTGACCAAAGAACTCGACGATGTCGTCAATCTCCTGGACCTTGAAGCCATCGAGGTCAACATGTTCCGCGGCTTTAGCCCGCCCGACCGTGAGGTTCGGGTATTCGGCGGCCAGGTAGCCGGACAGGCCTTGGTCGCCGCAGCGCGCACCGTGGACGAGTTTCAGGTTCATTCGCTTCACGCCTACTTCCTCCGGCCAGGCGACCCCTCGGTGCCAATCCTCTACGACGTCGACCGCATCCGAGACGGTCGGTCGTTCGCAACCCGGCGGGTCGTGGCAATTCAGCACGGCAAGGCCATCTTTAACCTGGCGGTCTCATTCCAGAAGGTCGAGACCGGCGCCGAGCATCAGATAGCGATGCCCGACGTTCCCGGTCCCGACGAGCTTCCGTCTCGAGAAGACCTCATCGCCGAGTTCCCCGACCGGTTCCTTCCGCACCAAAAAGTACCGGGTGCCTTCGACATGCGATACGTCGATGGCCGCCCCCACGTCAACCGCGAACACCAACGGCCCGAGCAGTTCGTTTGGCTCAAGAGTCTCGGTAACCCGGGCAGCGACCAGCTCATCAACACCGTGCTCCTCACCTACGCCAGCGATATGTCACTGCTCGATACAGCGACACTTCCGCACGGTTTCCGCTTCGGTGACCCCAACATGGTTATGGCCAGCCTCGACCATGCGATGTGGTTCCATCGGCCGTTCCGGATTGACGAGTGGTTGCTGTACGCCCAGGAGTCGCAATCGGCCTCGGCTGCCCGAGGAATTGCCCGTGGACTGGTGTTCCGCCAAAGCGGCGAACTGGTGGCATCGGTTATGCAGGAAGGTCTGCTTCGCGAAATCGGCACGTCGAAGCAGAAGTAGACGAGGCCGGTAGGTCGTTTGGCCTATTTGCCGAACGATTTTTGCCGATGGGGAACTAACCGGAGCGGTTTCCTCGTCAGAGGGATGTACACCAATCCCCATAACAAGGCGGTTTCATTCCTCATGACTACCAAAATACCCTCCAAACTTCTCTCTGGGCTCTTTGTCGTTACGCTCTTGGCAACGGCGTGCGGGTCCGACGCCGAACCTGTCTCTACTGCCCCCGATACGCCAGCCACGTCACTTCCCGATGTTGGGGCTCCCGATGGTGACATCGACGGCGACGACCAGATCCCGGTCGAACCCGACGGTGGAATCGGCGACACCCCCTTTGGCGAGGTTCCCTTCTTCGGCGGGAACGATGAGCAGTGCGCGAGCACCGTTCTGAACAACGAAGAGTCTGATCAGGCAAACCTTAAAGCGGGCGCCGAGTGCTTCATCGCCGAGCTCGAAGCCGGGACTCCCGTGATCTGGGATCTGAACCAAGCCACGGTTGAAGGCGACCCGATCTTTACCCGTCATATCTTCGATGGCGATGCTGTTTGGCTACTCAACGACGATCGGGCCGACGAGTACGGCTCAGGTTCGGTGCGCTCGGAACGCTGTGAAAGCGCCGAACTCGGCTCATGGGGCATCGTCGGCGCGACGTGCGTCGATGCCGAGTACCCAGGCTTCGCCGGTTTCCCCGAGGCCGAGTAGCCCCTGATATACGCTCGGCCGTATGACCAGCTGTGCGGTACAGGCCACATGTGGTGGTTGCCCGATGCTCGAGCTTCAACGCCCCGAAGAGTTACGGGCCAAGGTCGAGACGGTGGAAACGGCGCTCGCCAATGCAGGTATCGCTATCGCCGTCGAGTTTCAGACCGGTAGCGATGACGATCAACGCTTCGGCTACAGGAACCGGCTTCGCATGAAGGTTCTCGAGGGCCGAGCGGACTTCTTCAATCAGGCCAAACGCGATGGTTGCCCGGTGGTTCGGCCAGATCTGTGGTCGGCCATCGAGCGACTTCGCATGGTTGCAACAGCGGACCCAGAGCTGCTTTCGGGTATCGATCACCTGGAGGTTCGGATTGCCGACCATAAAAGCGGTTCCGCGGAACCGCTTTTCGGCCTCTCGCTCTCGTCGCGGCCCGTCGGAGACGACATTGCTGCGCTTTCAGCGGCACTCGGCCCGAACTGGGTGATCGGTGACCCGTCGATGGCGATCCCCCCAACGCTTTCGTATGTCGTGGATCCGGTGAACGACATCTCGATCGAAGTTCCGGTTACCTCATTCGTGCAAGTGAATTCGACGGTCAACCGGCAGCTGGTGGCCGAGGTACTTCGCATCGCCGAAACCTCAGGCGCCGCAACGTTTCTCGACCTGTACTCCGGAGCCGGGAACTTCTCGGTGCCGCTCGCCGCAAAACGGTTCCGCGGAACCGCCGTGGAAAGCGCTGGGCCTGCGATCGAAGCCCTCAGCCGGTCTGAAGCGGCGATATCGGGCGCTTTGCGATGTATCGGCGGCGATGCTCGGGCGATCCTCGAACAACTAGAACCCGCCGACCTCGTCATCGCTGACCCGCCACGTGCCGGGCTCCAAGTCGGGTATGGCGAGTTGGCAGCGTTAGTGGGGGAGACGTTGGTGCTCATCGGGTGCAACGCAACGTCATTTGCGAAGGATCTCGCACAGCTCACGCGTGTCGGGCTCAACGTGGAGTCGGTCTTGGCATTCGACATGTTCCCCGGAACGAACCATGTCGAGACACTTGCAGTGCTCCGAGCTTCGTCCTGCTAGAAATCGCCTATGTCCATTCGCGAAGAAACCCAATGGCTCGACGCAACCGCATCGGCTGAACTCATCGAATCTGGTGAGGTCTCGGCACTCGAGATGACCGAGGCCGCCATCGAACGCATTGAAGCGCTCGACGGTCCGTTGAACGCCGTGGTGCTTCGGTGGTTCGACCATGCACGCGACGTCGCGGCGAGCGACCTGCCGGCTGGTCCCTTCAAGGGCGTCCCGTTTCTCATCAAGGATCTGTGGCTCCGCTACGAAGGCCAATGCCGTACCGACGGCAACGTAGCGATGGCCGCCAATCCAATCCCAGCAACCACCGATTCGGTGCTGGTCCATCGTTTCAAGCAGGCAGGTCTAATAACGCTCGGCCGGTCGGCAAGCCCCGAACTAGGTACGTTGCCGGTCACCGAAACCGTTGCCCACGGCGCCACACGGAACCCTTGGAATACCGACCATTCGCCCGGAGGGTCCAGCGGCGGCGCTGGTGCGGCGGTTGCTGCGGGCATGGTGCCCATCGCTCATGCATCTGATGGCGGCGGCTCCATTCGGATCCCTGCATCGGCCTGCGGGCTGGTTGGGCTCAAAACCAGCCAAGGTCGAATCACCATGGAAGGCCACGGTATCGAGACCGGGCTGGGCGTCGACTTCTGCGTCAGCCGTTCGGTCCGCGATAGCGCAGCGCTTCTCGACGCGGTCCACGGCCCAGGCGTCGGTGATTCGATAATTGCCCCAGCGCCGAACCGTCCCTATGTGGATGAGCTCGGAGTCGATCCGGGTTCGCTCAAGATCGGACTCGTCGACTCCCATACCCAAGGTGGTGCGCTGCACGATGACTGCCGAGACGCGGCGCGGGCGGCCGGAGCGATGCTCGAATCGCTTGGCCACCGGGTTGAGCTCGGTCATCCGGCGACGATGGCCGACCAGTCGTTTACGCCGCGGTTTATGGCGATGTGGGCAGCATCTCGCCGCACCGGAATGGGGACTATCGAAAAGACGCTGGGTCGTCCGCTCACCGAAGACGAGGTCGAACCGCAGAACTGGGCCCAGGCCCAATTTGCCGAAGAGCTGTCGGCCGCACAGTACGGCGACGCGCTCACGGCTGTCGCCGAGTATCGGCGGGCCACCCAACAGTGGTGGGCCGACGGCTGGGACCTCCTCGTCACGCCGACACTCGCCGAGCCGCCGCCGCGAATCGGCGAGCTCGACGCTCAGCCTGGCCAACCTATGGCCGGAATGATGCGGGCCGGCGAGATCGTTCCGTATACGCCTCCATTCAATACCTCGGGCCAGCCAGCAATCAGCCTGCCGCTTTACTGGAGCGCCGACGGCCTGCCGATCGGGGTGCAGCTTGTGGCTGCCTATGGCCGAGAAGACATTCTCTTTCAGGTTTCGAGCCAGCTCGAAGCTGCAATGCCGTGGGCCGATCGGCGGCCGCCCGCTTAGGTCGTCGCCAAGTAGCGCGGTTTCTGGTTCTCTTGGGTTTGTTCAAACACCACGTCGAACCGGGCGCCGTCAAGGTCACTCGTGCTCACCAAGATCGTTGCGTCATGCCGTTCCGCGATGTCACGAGCGATGGCTAGGCCAAGCCCTGTTCCGCCGTCGCGGCGGTTTCTCGAATAGTCCAAACGGGTAAAGCGGTCGAAGACTCGCTCCCTGTCCTGTCGATCGATGCCCGGACCGTCGTCGTCGACTCGGACGACGACTCGACCCTCGACGTCGGTCATGAGCCTGACCTCGACGCGGGTCGAAGCATGTTGTGCCGCATTCTCAACCAGGTTGGCGATGCAACGTTCGAGAAGATGGGCGTTGCCGTTGCGTCGGTGAGGTTGGTCGATAGCGACAGTGATAGGAACCGGGTGCTCCCGCCGAGCTTCGCGCAGCGCCAGTTCATCCAAGTCGACATCGTCGGTCATCACCGGCTGGCGTTCGTCAAGGGTAGCCAGAAGCAGCAGGTCGTCAACGATGTTCGCGAGCTGATGCTGCTCGTTGGCGAGGGTCGACGACAGCTCAGGCCAATCGTTCGCAATGGTGGAGCGGTTGGTGGTCTCGATCGTGGCCAGCGTCGCGGTGATGGGGCTCCGAAGTTCGTGGGAGGCGTCCGAAATGAACTGACGCTGTCGTTGGCTGGCGTTATGAAGGCGGTCGAGCATGTCATTCATCGTTCGGGCGAGCCGATCGATTTCGTCGGACCCGCCCGGTTGCGCAACATGGTGGTCAAGGCTGCTCGGGTCGATCTGTTCGACCTGCCTGCGGATCGCTTCCACCGGACGAAGAGCGCGAGAGGTCGTCGCCCAGGTTGCTACCCCAACCAGGGCGGTAAGTAGCGGAATGAGTAACAGGCCGGTGCTGGTGAACGTCGAGATGCTGGCCTCGATAGGAGCACGAGGCGTCGATACGCCAATGACGAGCGATTCATCACCGATCGAAACGACTTGGGTAACACCAAAGCGATCGTCACCAAGGTTGATCCGGGTGGGGTTTCCGCTGCTTTCGAGGACCTCGAAGCTGACGGTTTCAAAGATGCCCGCTTCTGTCGGTGGGAGCGACGCAATGAGCGCCTCCATCTGAGTGGTGGTGAGTGCCTCGGCCGGCAACGGACCCATTTCGACGACCGTTCCCGCTTCGCCGGGTAGCGGCGTGGCAAACACGGTGCCGTTGGCCATCTCTTGTTCGATCGAGAGAAGGACCAGACGATCGAACTCGCTCTGCGTCACTTCATTGCCGTCTTCATCCAAGTAAAAGACACGGGTGACCTCACCGTTTGCGGCAAGGGGCTGCGACCCGTTTGCCCCGACATGGTCTTGGAGGACCGAGTCGAGCGCAGTCCGTGCATCGCTCTCGAGGGTTCTTCGGAGATGCGTTCTCGCCATTGCCCCCGCTGCAAGAAGAGAGAAGGCGAAGACCGCTATGACAAGCAGGGTCAGCCGGAGCCTCAACGACTGGTTCATGCGGTCAACCGGTAGCCGTGGCCATGAACGGTTTGAATGATCGAGTCGGCGCCGGCCGCCGCGAGTTTTCGTCGCAAGTAACCCACGTAGACCTCGACCACATTTACCCCGCCCTCAAAGTCTGGGCCCCAGACCTGCTCGAGAAGAAAGCCCTTTGTCGAAACCGATCCTGGCTGCCGGGCCATCACCTCAAGGAGGGCCATTTCGCGGTTGGTCAGCGCAATGTCGGTGCCGTCGTGGCGGCATTGTCGTCCGTCGAAGTCGACCTCGAGGTCTCCGATGATCTGCACAACCGCTTCTCGCGGGCCAGAGCGGCGAAGAAGCGCCCGGATTCTGGCTGCGAGGATCACGAAGGAGAACGGTTTCGTGAGGTAATCGTCGGCCCCCGCATCGAGCCCTTCGGCTTCGTCGTACTCCCCGGACTTCGCCGTGAGCATCAGGATCGGGGTGTCGATGCCGGCGGCTCGGAGGTCGGCACAAACGCGGTAGCCGTTGCGTCCCGGGAGCATGACGTCGAGAACGATGATCGAGTAGTCGTGCTCGGTGGCCATCCAGAGCCCGGTGTCGCCGTCGGATGCGATGTCGACATCGAAACCTTCGGCTACGAGCCCGCGCTGAACGGCGGCGGCGACGGTGGGGTCATCTTCGGTGACGAGAACTCTCATAGGTCTCAGTTTGCAGATTGCTGCTGAGAGATTCCTGAGAAGACCTGAGACGGCCTTCAGCAGTCCTCAGGGCGTTCTCAACCCACCCGTTCATCGTGGAGATCGTCAAGCAACTACCACCACCACTTTGGAGCAACCATGACCACCACCCAATCCACCTCGAAGAGTCTTCGGCGCTTCGCCCCGATCCTGATCGCCTTGTCGATGTTCGGCGCAGCGTGCGGCTCGACAGCGGACGATGTCGCCACCTCTGAGCTACCAACCCTCGAGGAGTCCCACGACTCAGTGAGCGGAGACCC
>CALGZB010000259.1 GCA_937934655.1 uncultured Acidimicrobiales bacterium
GAGGTCGCGTGCGGTTCTCACCGCCATCATCGCCAGAAAGCCGACATACAACACGGTGCCGGGAATACCCTGCGAGAACAGCACCGTCCAGAAGTGACCGTGAGTTCCCACAGCGGGAAGGTTGGGGTTATCCGTGTTCGATTTCGGGGCGCCGTAGCCAAAGAAGGGCGATTCGTCGACGCTATCGATGACTGCCACATAGAGCGCGCTGCGACTTCCGTTGGCATGGTCGCTTTCGGCACGGCCTTGCACAAGCCCATACAGCGGGGTGAGAAGAACCATTCCAGCTACCACGACGAAGGCCGCCAAGATCTGCAGAGCTTTCTTTCGCTGCCCAGCCTGAGCCCGCCGGAATGTCACGTAGACACCGGCCACAAACAGCGAGAGCCAAAGACCACGGTTAACCGACACGATCGCGGGAACGGTCAGGGCCGCTACTGCCAACGGCATGAGAAGCCGACCCCGTATGCCGCGCATCCGGGACCAGGCGGCCAAGGCGATCGGCGTGAGGAGTGCCGTGTTTGCGCCCCATTGGTTTGTGAAGAGAAACGGCGCGGCCGGCCGGTTGAGATCAAAGCCGAGAAACACCTGGACCTGGGCAAACTTTGGTTGCACCAAGCTCACGACGAAGTCGCTCGACTTCAAGGCCCCTGGGAGCAACCGCTCCGCAAAACTCGTGACCTCGATATCTCCAAGAACAACACCGAGGTAACCGCCACCGAGGGCGCAGAACCAGAAGGCCAACATGAGTCGGAGGATCCGATCAAACGGAAGCATCTTCGCCGGCATGTTGTACACCCAGAGAAAGAAGATCGTCGCCGAAAAGTACAAGGCTGCCCGATACCCAAACGCGACAAACCGTTCGAACCGGAACTCGAGCATCGCAGCCGACATCAGCATCCAGACCAGGAAACATGCCCAGACACCAAACCCCTTCGGCACCCGAATGACCTTGCGGCCAGCAAGCTGCACCGCCAACGGGATGGCAACAATGATGAAGGCCACCTGGCTGAGGCCGAGGATCCACCAAAGTGGGTAGCCGACAAAAAGTGCGACGAACGGGAAGTCGGGTCGGCGGGCGCGTCGAAGAATGGCGCCGACTCCTTTGACGGTGAATCGGGCGGATTCCTCAAGAATGAACGCAGCAGCCACGACGGAAGTACTTCTAGATGCTTCGTCCCTGGCGCTGAATTTTTGCTACCAGGAAGTCGGGGGTAACCACACCAGCGGCCATGGCAAGAGCGAGGTACGCCCGCTTTTGTTTTGGGTCGAGCTTGAGCGTCTCGACAGCAGTGCGGACAGCGTCGCCTCGTTGGCCGAGCGCGCCGTAGGCGAAGGCGATCTGGCCCTTGATACGGGCGAGACCTTCCTTGTCGTCGTTGAACTCTGGATACCCGTTCAGCAGGTATTCGAGTCCTTCGATGCGCATCTGCCAGCGTTCGGCGTAGAACGATGCCTGGTGCCAAAGCACTTCGACCAACGATTCGGGAACCGCACCGATATCGGTGCGACGAGCAGCGCGGAGCACAAATTCGTAGTCCTCGCCGTAACCGCCGGGAACGTTTTCGTCCACCATGCCCATGTCGTTGATGAGGCCCCGACGCATGATGAAGGTCGACGGGTGGGTCGATTCGAACATGCGCGAGTTGATGAGGTCGGCAAACGTCACCCGGTCCTTGGTAGGGACGCGGGGCAGTCGTTCGCCCTCGAACACCACGGAGATGCCCGATGACGCCATCAGGCACGACGGATCGTCGTCAAACAGGTCGACTTGGCTGCTGACTTTGTGTTCCTTCCAGATGTCATCGTCGTCGCAGAACGCGACGAACTCGCCTTCGGTGTGGGTGAGGCCAGTGTTCCGAGCACCTTGGAGTCCCGGCGTGCGCTCATTGCGCATGACCTTGACCTGGCGTGGACCGTCGGAGACCTCAATCCCATTATCTGGTTCGGTCTGGTCGTAGACGACTGCTACTTCGATCGGCCCTTCATAGTCTTGGATAGCGATTGCCTTCAAGGTCTGATCGAGCAACTCGGGACGGTCGCGGGTTGCGACAACCACGTTGACGAGCGGCCGCGGGTACAGCGATAGAGATTGAAGATCGTGTTCGTTTGTCATCGTCGTCCTCCCTTTGCCTTATAGCCATATCGGCGAAGCAACGGGTACGTAATTGCGGTAACGAGGTTCCGCATCTTTGGTTCGAGCTTTTCCTGCCACGCCTCGTCGAGTCGGAGCTCGATGTCTCCGTGTTTGAAACGTGACGGGTTACCGGCAACGGAGTGGGTGGGCTGAAGGTTGACCGAGTTTTCGCTGACGTATTCAAGGTCGCCGGTTTCGACGCCGGCAAACTCCATCACGCGGGCCAGAGCTTTGCGGGGGTTGGTAATGACGTCTTCGTACTGGAGGGTCATAACCGGCACGCTGAGGGCCCGCATCGAGGCAAACGTGACGTTCCACGACAGCCAGCGCCAACCCATGAGACCCGGGTGGTATTGGTTCATCATGGCATCGGTGTCGGTGACTTCGACCTTCTTCTTGGTCTTGGTCCAGGAGTACGCAACACCGCGTGCATCTCGGATGAGGTGGGTGATACGAAGATCCACATCTTCGATCTGGCGATACATCAGAGCGGTGGAGATCTGTTTGCTCGAATCGACGACCACGGGAACTCCCGCGACATCTCGGATAGCCCGCAAGAGCGCCACGACGATATCGCCGTACTCGGCGAGCGGTTCCTTGATGGAACGGAAGAGGAACGGAGCGAGAAGGTGGGGAACGAACCGGTTGCGGTCGACCATATGTTTGGCCTTCATGGCGGCGTCGAGGTCGAGCTGATCCCAGCCGCCGTAGGCACGTTCGCCAACCTCGGTCCAGAATTCGCAGGATTGAAACTTCTCGCCACAACCGCAAAGGTTGTTTTCGACGAGTCCTCGTTGCCAGATATGGACGATCTCGCCACCGGACACAAGGCTGCCGTGCTGGCCGAGCATGTCGTTCAGCAGCGTGCTTCCGCTACGACCAAGGCCGCCGACATAGAGCACCGGAACCTTCGCTGAGCCTGCGGTCGCCAAGAGGGGCGTCACCGAGGCGAGCTCGGCGGTCGACTTGTTCATCGCCGAGACGATCTGTTCGAGTTCGAGACCCGCACGGTCGGCGCGGTCGGTCCACTCACTCACGGCAATCGATGGGTCAGCGATAACCGCATCGAGCACGCGGTGAAGTTCTGATTCGGTCTCGGCGAGCAACACATGATCGTGTCGAGCTAATCCGCGGGCCAGTTCGACTTGGTCCTCGACGGTCTCGTCGTTCGCAACCATTCGGGGCACGACGATGATTCGACGACCGAACGATCGGGCCTGTCGAATGAGGTCGAGGTCGACCGATGCAACAACGACGGGCGCATCGGCGAGTTCGGAAGCGATGTCGTCGTGCAGCAGCCAGTCGACAGAATCGGTCGAGGTCAGCGGTGCGGCCGTGCCGTGCTGAACCAGCATCGAAGGCATTTCGGCCTGGTTGCCGGCCCACGAGTCGATCCACGATGTGAGGCGCGAGAACGGCTGTGGTTCGGTACCCGCAAGTACTAGGAACCGGCTGGGGCGGTTAGCAAAAAGTTCAGCCGTGTTACTCATACGGTTTCTCCAAGGACGGTTGCAAAGGGGTGGCTGACGAGTTGGTGTTCCCACTCGACGACCGTGGTAGTGGCCAATTTGGCGACGCGAAGCGGTATTCGTTTGCGCGTGGCGTTGGGCGATTCAAGAAAGATCGATTGGGTGCTGCTTTTTCGTGCGGCCAGAAGGAACGGCAATGCCAGGGCGCCGGATCCGGCCAGAACAACCGTTGCGTCTGCAGCCTTGATGAGCTTGCTTGCCTCGGAAACTGCCGAGCGCATCCGCGACGATTTGGCGAAATCGCTCGCCAAGACGGTGACGCTTCCGGACAGACCCTTGGCCGCCGCCTTCGAGGCAGTAACCCAGTGAATGTCGTCGGTCGCCGAGACCTGCGGAAGCGATGTCAGAAACCTGGCCTGCTGCTCGTCAGAGATGACGAAGAGCGCGCGGGCAAATGTTGACGAGGGGGTTGACGAGGGGGTTGACGTCACGATGCACCCGGGCTTTCGTCGCCGAAGTCCCAGCCACCAAGATCTGGGGCGGGGGCCGCTACCGGCGGCAGCGGTGGAACTGCGAGTGGGGCGGAGGGCGCCTGAGCCATGGGCGGAAGCGGCGGAACTGCGCCCGGGCCAGCTGCCACGGCCTGCACAGGTGTAGCTGCTACAGGAACCGCTGGCTGTGCTGTTGGTGGCACTGCCGATGGCGCTGATCCAACAGAAGCGGGCCAAGCTGCGCCGGCGGCAACCGGGTTAGCGGGAGCAGGGGCTTGAGCGACTTCGGCAAGACCAACGCGAGACGCTGCGGCACTAGCCTGCGGCGCTGGCGCAGAGGATTTCACGGTAAGGCCGGGGATAACTTCTTCGGTCTTGCTGACGTCCCAACGGTTGAACCGGTTCACGATCGCTCCAGAAACCTCGCTACCGATACGGCTCATCTGGAGTCGAAGGTCGGTCAGTTCGTCTCGGCTGGTTCGACCAGGCGAAACCACGACGTAGGTGGCGTCAACGAGCGACGCAAGGGCGAGGCCGTCGGGATGAGAGAGTGCGGGAGGAGCATCGACCACAACAAGTGCGCCGCGGCTCTGCGCCACCTGAAGCACGGTTTCGATTGCTCGTGAGGACATTGGTTGGGCAACGCCACCCGACGAACCACTTGGCAGAACCCGGATACCGAGAACCTCTGCCGACGATTGCAGCAGAGCGGTTGCATCGGCCTGGGTTCCCGATGACCGAAGGTAGCCCTCAAGGCCAGAATGGTTGGTGAGACCGAAGATGCGGTCGATCGACGGGTTACGTCGGTCTGCGTTGATGAGCAGAACCGGTACGCCGGCCTGACTCAGTGCGATTGCGGTGTTGATGGCAGTGAGCGTGCGACCTTCCTGATCGTTGGCCGAGGTGATGAGCACCGACCCGACCTGCCGGTCTCGAGCAAGGATGGCGGTCGCCAGGCGACGGAACTGGTTGGCACCGTCGGTTTCGGCTCGCACCGCGGTGATGACCGACGGGTTGTCTTCGGTAATCCGAGGGATCTCGCCGACAACCGGCCCGCCCAGATCAAGTTCGACTTCATCGAGGTCGCGAACTCGACGGTCGATTCGGTCGATCAGCATGGCGATACCTGCGCCGGCAAGAGAGCCAGCGAGTAGGGCCAAGGCGATACCGAGATAGCGGTTCACGCCTGCCGTGACCTCTTTCGGGATCGTGGGATCGCCGATGACCGCACTTGAGGTCATGTCGATGGTCTCAAGGCGGGTTACTTCTGCGCGAATTTCATTGATTTGGCGTTCATACTGCGCAAGGTTGGTTTGCGCGATGATCTGCGCCGCAGATCCGACTTCGGATTCGTTCACCGCGGTGATCGCTCCGTCTCGCTGAGTCTGCACATTGTCGAGCTGCGCGCTCTGGTTACTCACGAGCCGGTTTCGGCGTTCGGTGGTCGATACCAGTTTGAAGTTCCGATATTCGGTGGCTGCAGCGTCGACACCGGCCTGAGCGAATTCTGACGTTTCACCCTCGAACTCGATCTCAAGCAACTGGTTGCCGTCGCCAGGACGAACCGTCAGCGCGTCCTGAAAGTCTTCTGTTGTCCAGCCATCGCCGAGGCCAAGCGTCTGCAGCGAGCTAAGTGCCAAGTTGGCAACCGGGGTCGAGCCCATGATCCCTGCCTCGGTCTCCTCGTTTACATCGTCGCTGTTCTTGGTTCCGTCGATCCCATCGATGGCGACCGGGGTGAGGAGGATGGTGGCCTCGGACCGGTACGTCGTCTGCTGTGCGGGCAGGAAAAGGTACACGACGGCAGCGAATGCCAGCGCAGTTGCAGCCACGATCCACCAGCGGCGACGCAAGACCGCCCCGTAGTACCCGAGCTCTAGTTCTTCTTCTTCATTCACGACAAAAAGCCTTTCTACAGAGTCCACATCGGCAGATCCCACGAAGCCATGACGTCGAAAGAAGAAAAAGACAAGAGTTAGTAGAAGTCTTCGAAAGCCAGCCCGAAGGAACGAACACCGTATTCGGACGTTTAGCCGTGACGTCGTCGATATACTTCGGTATCTTTCATCCAGCAGGCGACGTGACGAGACGACAGGAAGTCAGCGGGAAAATGACGGGAAGTCGGCGGAAAGATAGAAGTACGAAGATGGCGGAATTTGATGTTTAGGCGGCATCCGAATCGGCCGATACTGGATGTGAATGGCGAATAATCATGCAGTAGTCGTTGCGGGCGCACCGCGATCTGGCACCACTTGGGTGGCCGAGATTTTGTCTTCCGCGCCCAAGACCAGCTACTGCCACGAACCCGATAATCACAGCCTCTGGCCGCTCGCGCTTTTGGCCAAGAGCGGCCTCGGGCGCCAACCGGCCCTCGACATGTTCGAACAGGCCGACCTTCACGACCGGGTGTGGAACCTGGCCTTAGGTTTAGCCGACAACACCGAAAAACCCGGCTGGGCGCTCCGGAAGGCGGCGCTGCGAGCGGTTTCGCCTGAGATATCCGACGACATCCTTGCCGGACGATCCACTAAGGCGACCAAGGCGGCCAAGCTGGCGTTGGCAATGGCCCCGACACCCAAGCCTCGACCAATCGCTGGCCCGATCGTTGTGAAGACCGTCCACGCTGGTTTCTGCCTCGAGCGCGTTGCCGCAACCGCTGGTGGCCCAGTCGTCGTTGTTGTTCGCAACCCCCGCAATGGCATCGCCAGCTGGCTCGGCCTCGAATGGAAGGTCCACCGTTTCGAATCGGACCCGCGAGTTCGGGGACGTGTTCTCCCGTGGCTCGGCGCTACTCCCCCGCCACCCGGCGACCACATCACCGATACCGCATGGACCTACGGTCTCCTCGATGCATCACTTCGCAGGATGGCCTTCGAGAACCCCGAGTGGATGATCGTCGAGCACGAAGACCTCAGCGAAGATCCAATCGAAGGTTTCCGAGCGATCTTTGAACACTCGCAACTCGAGTGGACGCCGGAGATCGAAAAGAAGATCTCCGATGGCGACAAGAAGGGCACCGGGTACAAGACCACGCGGGTTCGGGCCGACCTTCGCCATGCGTGGAAGACTCGCCTCACCGACCCGCAGATCGAAACGGTAGAAGAAGTTCTCCGCCAGTTCCGCCTCTAAGAAATCTCGTGGCAACCGGCGACAAGAATTGTCACACTGTGTCACGAGATTCCGGGTTAAAGGATTGCGGCGAAGGCTTCGTCGATCGTTGGATGGGAAAACTCGAAGCCCGCGCCCAGAAGCGCGTCGGGAACGGCCCGGGTGCTTGCCAAGACAATCGCTTCGGTCCCTTCGCGCCCCAACTTGAGATCGGCAGCGAATCGGGGGGTCGGCAGCCATGTTGGCCGGTTCACGGCTCGACCGAACGCCTTGGTGTAGTCGACATTGGTCACCGGGTTCGGTGCCGTGAGATTCACGGGACCAGCGACGGGGTTATCCAGGAGGAACAACATTGCCGCCAGCTGGTCAGCCATTGATATCCAGGCCCACCACTGGTCGCCCGCCCCGAACCGGCCGGCAATTCCAAGCTTGAAGAACGGTAGGGATTCCCGTACCACTCCCCCATCGGCGGTCAGCACGATTCCGGTCCGGAGAAACACGGTACGAATGCCCGCATCCACCGCTGGTTGAGCGGCCTGTTCCCAGGCAATACAGATTCCTGCCTTGTAGTCAGTGCCGGGCGTCGCTGATTCAGTGAGCAACTCATCACCCCGGTCGCCGCCGTACCAGCCGACAGCCGACCCGCTCAGAAAGACCGCTGGTGGTTGCCGAAGCTTGGTAAGCGCATCGGCCAACAACGACGTCCCTAACGTTCGGCTCTCGGTGATCTCTCGCTTCCGCTCTTCGGTCCAGCGTTTGTCACCAATACCAGCACCCGCAAGGTGGATGACCGCTTCGACACCTTCAAGGGCCTCGACATCGATGATTCCTGCGTCGATATCCCAACCGACCTCGCCCGGGCCAGCGGTACGGCGCACGACTCGCCGCACGCGATCACCCCGCAGCTCTAGCTCCTTGGCTATGGCCGTGCCGATGAGACCAGACGAACCCGTAATCGCAACATCCATCGCCGAAGACTAGGCCCGAAAACGGGAGAAGCCCCGCCGATTCGGGCGGGGCTTCTCCATTCGTATTTCGTGCGAGACGCTAGCGACTCTTTGCGATGTCGATGACCTCAGCAGAGCCACTCGCTGCATCAAAGTCAGCAGCGAGACGCTCGGCCAGATCTTCGTCGCCGCTGGAGTAGAACTCCATTGGCTGGTAGCCGGGAGCATGCGGTTCGGTCGACCGGTAGACGGGAAGACCCGTACCTGCCGGAATGAGCTTACCGATGATGATGTTCTCCTTGAGGCCGAGCAGCGAGTCAGACTTCGACTCGATAGCGGCTTCGGTAAGAACACGCGTTGTCTCCTGGAACGAAGCGGCGGAGAGCCACGACTCGGTTGCCAGAGAAGCCTTGGTGATACCCATAAGTTCTGGGCGACCTTCGGCCGGCTTCTTGCCTTCCTTTACAAGCTGACGGTTCACGTCGGTGTAGGTCTTCTGATCGACGCGCTCGCCGGGAAGGAAGTCGGAATCGCCCGGTTCCTGCACGGCTACACGGCGGGTCATCTGACGAACGATGAGCTCGATGTGCTTGTTGTGAATCGATACACCCTGGTCGCGGTACACCTTCTGGACCTCGTTGACGAGGTAGTTCTGGGTTTCACGAACGCCCTTGATTTCCAAGAGCTCCTTCGGGTCACGAGGACCTTCGACGATTGCATCGCCCGCAACGACAGCTTGGCCGTCGGTGATCTCAAGTCGAGCCTGAGGCGGAACGATGTAGGCATCTTCGTTGCCTTCATCATCGATGATCAAGATGTTGAGGCCCTTACCTTCGTCCTCACCGATCCGGATGGTTCCGGAGGTACGAGCGAGGGTTGCCTTACCCTTCGGCGAGCGAGCTTCGAAGAGCTCGACCACTCGAGGAAGACCACCAGCGATATCGCCTCCACCGGCGACACCACCAGTATGGAAGGTACGCATGGTGAGCTGGGTTCCAGGCTCACCGATCGACTGGGCAGCGATAACGCCAACCGCTTCGCCGACCTCGATGGTGATACCGGTTGCAAGCGACGTGCCGTAGCAGGCAGCCGAGACGCCGAATTCGGAGTCATCGGTGAGCGGCGACAAGACACGAACACGGGTGATCGTGGTGTCATCGCGCATGGCTTCCATCATGGGCTCGGTGACTTCGGTGCCGGCCTTGTAGACCGTCTTGTCGGCAAGCTCGATGTCGTCGGCCAGCGTACGGCTGAGCAGACGGGTCTCGAGGTAGGTGCGGTGACCGGCTTGATCGGGCGCAATGTCTTCGAGCCAGATGCCGCGGATAGGACCGTCAGCCTCGAAAGGGCTCCAGTCGTTGATGATCAGTTCCTGAGCGACGTCGACAAGACGACGGGTGAGGTAACCAGAGTCAGCGGTACGAAGAGCGGTGTCGACGAGACCCTTACGAGCACCCGGAGTAGCAATGAAGTACTCGAGCATCGCGAGGCCTTCCTTGAAGTTGCTCTTAATTGGGCGAGGAATCATGTCACCACGAGGGTTGGCAACAAGACCACGCATGCCCGCAATCTGGCGGACCTGCATCATGTTGCCTCGAGCACCGGAGTCGACCATGACATCGATGGGGTTGAACTTGATGGCCTTAAGGCCCTCT
>CALGZB010000260.1 GCA_937934655.1 uncultured Acidimicrobiales bacterium
TGGGTACCCGAAGGCGAGGTACGCGAACACCACGACCTTCTACTTGTTGGTGCAGCCGACCTCATCCACCACCAAAGCGATGCCATTCTGCGCAAGCGCCTCCTGAGCTTGCAGCACCTGTTAGCCGAACACGACCACGACGCCTTTCTTCTTTTGTGTGCATCGAGCTACATCGACCAGGACGAGTTCTCCACCTTTTTACAGAACGTCGACCTCACCACGGCCTTCCACGGAATCCCCAACGCCACCGACCACGACGAACCGTTCCTGTCGGGCTCATGCATGCTCTTCTCCCGCGATCTCGCCGAACAGCTCGTCAACAACGCCGATGCGGTGATCGCTGGGGGTGACTACCAGTACGCCGATGACGTCACCATTGCGCGATGGATTGCCGAGAACATCAGCCACCAACAACCGCACGAGATCATGGACCGCCTGTTCGCCCACCCCGCACAGCTTCCCGGCCCCGACAACACGTTCCAATCGTTTCCCGCATCATTTCAAGACTTTACGATTCCCCCAACCGACCGGTCGCCAACCGAACAGCATCAGCCGGTCGACGGGTGTTTTCACTACCACTTCGCCACCGCGCGACCCGCGGAGATGCGCGCCTTCCACCACCGAATGACCAAGCGAGAAACGGCAGAGCCGGTGGTCGCAGAGCAACACCTACGGTTCGTCCTCGATCTCGACACCTCGGCCATCGAACGCCGACCCGACTACGACATCTGGGTTTTCGCGATGTTCGACCAGGCAGGCAACGAACTCTGGCGCAACGACATCACCGACCCAGACGTACTCGCCTTTCGGTCAACCACGGTTCACGTCGACGGCGTCTTTCCAGCCACTCCAACCTCGTATCTACTCTGGCCTCGAACCCCCGACGGGTTCAGCAACCGCATCGTGCTTCCGCTTGAGCCGTCGCGCACAAGGGCTTCGTCGCACTAGTCGACTGGTTTGCGCAACACTGTGACGGTGACTGACGCTTCGACCGCCCGCCACCGGTACGCCGGACTCCCTATCACCGACGACGACGCCGCCATCGCGGCTGCGTTGGAGGAAGTGAGCATCCCGGCCCTGATGTGTTCGATGGTGCACCTGACGGGCGATCCGGACTGGGTGAGAAGCGAACTGCGACCCAAGGGCATGTTCCTCAACGAGTACACGGGCTTCATGGATCCGGCTGACATGGCCGAGGTTCGCCGACGGGCGCTACCGGTGATTCTTGCCTACCGAGACGCTGGCTGTGAGCTGCCAGCAGCTCAGCCCGGTCGGGCACTCCTGAAGGAAATGATGGACTTCGTCGCCGTCGATCCGCTGCCCGATGACGTGGTGCCGATGATGCTCGACGAGATGGGCTTGTCCGACCCCGATCCGCATCGAGTGGCCTGGCGCGAGGCGATCCCGGCCGAAGCTCGAGAAGAGTTCCCCGTCGTGGTCATCGGTTGCGGTCAGTCGGGCCTGCTCACGGGGATTCGCCTGGCCGAGGCCGGCATCCCGTTCACCATCGTGGAGAAGAACGGCGGCCCTGGCGGCACATGGTGGGAGAATCGGTATCCCGGCGCCCGAGTGGACGTTGGCAGCCACTTCTACTGCTACTCGTTCGAGCCGTCGGACCACTGGACAGAATGGTTCTCCCAGCAGCCGGAACTCCAGCAGTACTTCACCGACGTGATGCACAAACACGGCATCGATCAGCACTGCCGATTCGATACCGAGGTGTCATCAGCCACCTGGGATGAAACAACAAGCACTTGGGCCGTCGAAACTCGCAGCGCCGACGGCTCCATCGAAACGCTCACCGCTCGCGCCGTGATCAGCTCGGTCGGATCGCTCAACCGACCCAAACTTCCTGACATCGAGGGCATCGACTCCTTCGTCGGTCCGGCCTTTCATTCGGCCCGCTGGGATCACTCTGTAGACCTGGCTGGCAAGCGCGTGGCCATGGTCGGAGCTGGCGCCAGTGGGTTCCAGATTGCGCCGACCATCGCCGATGAGGTGGAGAGTCTCACCATCTTCCAGCGCTCCGCGCAGTGGATGTTCCCGAATCCGATCTATCACGATCGGGTGCCCGAGGGGCAGAAGTGGGCCATCCGGCATTTGCCGTTCTTTGGGCGCTGGTTCCGGTTCCAGCAGTTCTGGCCGGGCTCGGGTGGCGATATGAGTTCAAGCCGTATCGACCCCGACTTCGACGACAGTGACGGCCAGGCCATCAGCTCGCGCAATCAGGGCACCCGCCAGTTTTTCGAGGGCTGGATCCGTGAACAGGTCGGAGATGACCCCGACCTGTTGGACAAAGTGATCCCCGACTACCCCGCTACGGGCAAGCGCACCCTGCAGGACAACGGCTCCTGGTTACGCTGCCTCCAGCGAGACGACGTGGACCTGATCCGCACCAGCATCGAGCGAATCGAGCCCGAGGGCATCCGCACCGCTGACGGCGAACTGCACGAGGTGGATGTGATTTGCTTCGCCACCGGCTTTCACCAGAATCGATTCCTCTGGCCGATGACCATCACCGGTCGCGAAGGTCTGGTGTTAGGCGAGGTATGGGGCGAAGAACCACAAGCCCACTTGGGGGTGACCGTTCCCGGTTTCCCAAACCTGTTTTGTGTGTATGGTCCGGGCACCCATTTGGCCCATGGCGGCAGCCTGATCTTCCAGTCGGAATGTCAGGTGGCCTACATCATGGGTTGTCTTGAACTGCTGCTGGGCGAGGGCCATCAGACCATGGAACCCACGATCGAGGCTCACGATGAGTTCAATGCCCGCCGCTCAGCCGAGATCAAGACATTGGTGTGGAGCCACTGGTCGATCCAGCACTCGTACTTCAAGAACACCAACGGCGACATCTACTCGATCTCGCCCTGGCCAATCCACCTGTATCAACAGTGGACCCGCTCCCCCGACCCGACCGACTTCGTCATGGGCTGACCACTGAACTTCGTCGCTAGCGGGGAACGACGCCCAAGGCATGTTGATCGAGCACACGTTCGAGCAGATCCTCCGGCCATGCAAGACCAGGGTGCGAGATGAGGAGCGAGGCGACGCCATGCACGGCTGTCCAGAAAACCATCGCAACGTCCGTTGGCTCTTCATCGATCATCAGACCAACTTCTCTCGCCTCAGCGAGATCGCGAACCATGCCGCTGAAGCCGACGCTGTTCATCATGAGTTCGATGGTGTTTGGCGACTGCGGGTTGGGGCGCGACATAAACAGGTGCCGATAAGGCACGGGGTGCGAGACCGCAAAGTCAACGAATGCGTGAGCTCTTGTTCGGAGCCGACGATCGATGTCCGCCTCACCCGCAACCTGAGCATCGATGGTCTCACCCATAGCGTTCAGGGCATACTCGGCAGCAGCAGTAAGCAAGGAAGACTTGTCGGGAAAGTGCTGGTAGAGCGCTGGGACGGTCTTGCCAACAGCTTCGGCTATTGCCCGCACCGAAAGCTCCTCGGCTTCGTCGACCGTGGCCATCAAGCCAGCGGTCGCCTCAAGGATCTCGGTTCGCAGCAGATGGCCCTGCCCCCTCGGTGATCTGGCTGACGAGTTCACAACAGCACTCTACTCCGTTGCTCATCGTAACTTATCAGTGCTAAGTTAGCAGTGATAACTAATGCGGAAGCAGTAGAGAGATAAGAGAAACGCCATGGCACAAGACCTCGCCGAAGGAACGAATCGACGGTTCCACCACACCGAAAGCACCAGTGCGAGCCCCGAAGAGATTTGGGCCCGGTGGAGCAATCCAACGACATGGGGCGACTGGGACAAAGGGCTGCAAAAAGCGAACCTCGACGGTACTTTTCAGGTCGGCGCGAAAGGCACGATCACGCCGGTCAAAGGGCCCAAAGCCGCGTTTGAGATCGAGTCGCTGGAGCCCGGTGTCAGCTACACATTCGCAACCGCCATGCCCGGAGCGAAGCTCAGGGTTCACCGGGAACTCCTCGCCGAGCCGGCAACAACGTTCCGCCATACGGTCTGGTTCGATGGGCCGATGGCATGGCTCTTCTCGAGAATCTACGGCGCACAGTTCCGAGCCGTACTGCCCGCCACCATGCGCCAACTGGCAACCCTGGCCGAGGGCAAGGCATGACAAAGCGCGTGCCGTTCACCATCAACAACTCACCGGCACGGGTCACTCTTATCCAGACCGGGACGATCACGATAAAACGCTGCCATCACTCGTGCTGTCTTCCAGAGCGAGCCCCGATGACTGCTCGATTCGCAGCGATCCTCGCTGATCGCCGCTGGGCCGACCCAATGCCGATTTGGACATTCGTGATTGAACATCCGGAGGGGATCTTCATCGTCGATGCGGGGGCAACGCCCGCCTTCAACGACGAGGCATCATGGGAGCGCGACCCCAGGGCCGGAAGATTGTTGCGAAGCTTCCTGAGAATCGAGGTCCAGGAGCACGAGACGCTCCCCGCACAGATGGACGCGCTGGGCATTCCGACAGAGGAGGTCTCTGCCCTCGTTCTCACCCACCAACACATCGACCACACGGCCTCCGTACCGGCATTCAAGAACGCCGATATCTGGACAACGGCAGCCGAGGACAACGCTGCGGCCCACACCGGTTCAAACCCATGGCGTTGGCGTTCAGCAGAAACCCGCATCAGACATATCGACGCCGAAGGGATAGAGCCAACCGACCCAAAGTCCGGTTTGAAGGCGACGGTGAACCTCGTCGGCGACGCATCGCTGCGAGCGATTCACACACCGGGCCACACACCCGGTTCGGCATCGGTTGTACTTGCCACCGACCAGGCCGAAATCTGGTTCACCGGCGATACGTCATTCACGGCTGACACGATGAACCCGACGGCCGATACAGCGGGGATTCACACAGACATGTCGGCAGTGCGACGTCTCCACAACCATTTCGCCGGCATCGGCGTGCTCCTGCCGTCACACGATTGGGATAACCCGAGCCGCCTCGCTGGCCTAGCCGAGACTGTCAGTGGTCGCTAGTACTTTGATTGTTGGCCGGTTGTAACGCTTGGTGTTGCGCTCGGCGGATGCTCGACAGCCTTGTCCAACAACACCTCTGGCCGTCCTCTCACTACCGACTCTTGTTGTTAGAGGAACGACCATGACCACCACACATTCGCCACACACCATTTCCCTTCCCCACGTTCCGCCGTCGGCGTTCGAGCAACTCGTTGCGCTTGGCTGGCAGATCAACGCCAACCAGTACAAAGCCGTCCACCTCGCCGCCCGGTACGACGACGAAGCCGAGTGGTTTTTTCAAGGGCTCAAAAGTGCCGCCTTCGGCATTTCCCGCGAGCTACAAATCCACTCCACGACCGCCCGCGAGTGGATTCGAGTCGGCCACGCGCTTCGCTACCTCCCCCTCATCGACGCCGCCTTCGGCGCCAACGAAATCTCCTACGCCAAGACCCGAACCCTCACCCGGTGGGCCGACGACAACAACGAACAGCAACTGCTCGACCTCGCCCACCAACACTCCGCCGAGCGGCTCACCACCGCCATCGCCAAAGTCCTCGACCACAACAGCCCCGACAGCGACGAACAGCGCGACCAACGCCACCACGACGCTCGAAGCTTCACGAGCTACACCGATGGCGACGGCATGACCGTCATCCGAATCGTTCTCCCACCTTCCAACGCCAAACCCATCCTCGCCGCCGTCGACAAACTCGTCCACCAAATCGCCAGCACTCCCGCCGAAGATGCCGCCGCTGAATCTGTCGCCGACGCTTCCGCGGGAGCGCCTAGCCAACAGAAAGTGGTCGACTCATCCGAACCAACTACTCAGAGTGGCCAACACGCTCCCGCGGAAGCGCCTACTCCCACCCGCAGCAAGTCCCTGCCAACGACCCTTCAGCAGTTGCGGCGACGCTGGCAACCCACAGTAGAAGGCAACGACTGCTACCTCCCGGGACTCTGGCAACAACGAGCCGACGCCTTCATGGCGCTGTTTCTCGGCATCGATATCGACCTCACTACCGAAGTCGTCATCCACATACGCGGCGGTGGCAACACCTTCAACGACGGCACACCCATCACGAACAACGCCATCGCCCGCCAACTCGACCACACGTTCATCCGACTACTCATCCACGACGCCCAAGGCCGCCCAATCGACGCCACCAACAAACGACGCCACCCAACCACCCGCCAAGCTCGCCTCGTCGATGAACAACACCACCACCAATGCGTCGAGTGCGGCAGCACCGACCTGCTCGAATACGACCACAACCCGCCCTATGAACAAAGCGGCCACACCATCACCACCGAACTCAAACCCCGCTGCAAACCCTGCCACCGAGCCCGACACCGCCACGACCACTGCCACG
>CALGZB010000261.1 GCA_937934655.1 uncultured Acidimicrobiales bacterium
ATCAAGATGCTGCAGGAACAAGCCACGCTCGCGGTGATGCTGGCTCCGATTGGGCGCATTGATTGTTGGTTGCGAGCGCCAGCACAGGCGTTGGTGCTCTACCCCTACGCAGTCGATCGCTGGCTTCAACACATGCTCGACACAAAGTGGCCATAATCAGCTGTGCAGCTAAAACATCTGGCAGGCAAATACCGTGGCGGCGGATTCGTTAGTTATGCAAAGAGTTTCACGGTTCCCCACTCCCCCGCTTTGCCTACTTTTCGGTGTCGACGGCGCTCGACAATGTTCCGGAGCGCACGACCTGGCACCCGCTAAATATCGGCACTTGAACAGCGCCCCGGAATTCCGCGTGGTTCCACTTCGCTGAGGTGCATCAGCCGAAAGATGTACGATCGATTCCACCGGCGTCACTTCAAGAACGGGGACGAAATGTCAGTTGTGAATCAGCTCAATCGTTCGCAGCGTCTCCGCCAAAGGGTGAATCGTATTCCGGCCGCCTCGTTCCACGGCACCGTCGCCGCCGAATCGCGAACCAATCGGACCGGCCCTCCGAACGCTGGGTTTCCTTTAGGCCTTGCGGGCCGAGTTTATTTCGCCAAGTCTCTGCGTTTATTTCACGAAGAGTCTGGCGTTATTTCGCCAAGACCCCTACGTGGAGCTGAGGGGAGTCGAACCCCTGGCCTCCTCGATGCGACCGAGGCGCTCTAGCCAGCTGAGCTACAGCCCCGAATGGGACGGCCGTACCTTACGTCAGGTCAGCTGGTTTTGCGGAACTGGCGAGCTTCGGAAAGGTCGATGACCGTATTGCCTTCAAAGGCATTTCCGTCTTCGAAGCTCAGGTTTGCCTCGAGCCCATCCTCAACGGCATCTTCGAAGAACGATGATGCGGCGCTCGGGAGCTGCGTGACGACCTCGGCGCGCTCGGCGGCGAGCTTGTTGCGACGGATCATGAGACCAGCGAACGCAACGGCGATGATATCGACGACGATGTGGGCATAGAGAGCGATAGCGCCAAACATGGTGGTGGCAACAAGGAGAAAGAGTGCAACGGCCACGAGCGATCCGAGAACGTCACGACGGCGACGAGCTGCGGCAAGGGCGGAGTCGGGGCGAAGCGATTCCTTTTGTTGCGGCGATGCGTAGCCGTAAGCGCCACCAACGGGGGCGGTTCCAGGGCGTTCGAGACGGGCCAGGTTCTGCGAGAATCCGCCGACTGGCGAAGCCTTGCTAGGGCGTGACGCGCTGAGGCCTTGCACTCGCTGGATCATCGGTGGCAAAAGCACCGCTGCCCACAAACCGCCAAGAATTAGCAGGGCCAAGAAGGTCACGCTCTCAGTTACTCCTACACGTGTTTGAAATACTACGGACCGTCGCGCGGAGAGTGGTGGACCTATCGCATAACGCGCGAAGATCGCTAACAGGCGGCACCAAAAACAACAGTGGCTACCTGCGTCCCCTCCAAGAACGTTACAGTTTTACTACGGTTCGTAGTGTGAACCCAGTCAGGAACACAAAAACGGCGTTCTATGAACCGGGCACCGTGCGCTTGAAGGGGCCCGACTTTCCGCCGGTCTTCTCCCACAGCGTGATGTCACCGATGACCATTTCTTTGTCCAGCGACTTACACATGTCGTAGATAGTGAGCGCAGCCACGGTTGCCGCCGTGAGTGCCTCCATCTCCACACCGGTCCGGCCCACGGTTTCAACCTGGGCCTCAACCTCGATGAAGTCGTCCTCGATGGTGAAGTTCACAAACACCGACCCAATGAGCAGCGGGTGGCAGAGCGGAATCAGGTCCGACGTCTTCTTCGACGCCTGGATGCCGGCCACGCGGGCTACGGCCAGAACATCGCCCTTGCTGATGGAACCACGAGCTACTGCCGAGGCAGTCTCGGACTTCATGTACACCCGGCCCTTGGCGTTTGCCCGACGATGCGTGGGCTCTTTGGGCGTTACGTCGACCATTCGAGCGCGGCCGAGTGGATCGAGGTGCGTGAAACCTTCGTGATCTGACATCCGGCGAGTCTAGGTCTGACGAGTCAGCACTCCCGAAGTGGCGGGCTATCCGCCGATCTGGCTCATACTCCGCTTGGGGCGGATGAAGGTGACCTGGCCAATGCCGTGGCCTTCCCACTTCGCTTTGACGCCTTCGTCGAGTTTGGCGGCAAGCTCGTCATCGGTGGCGCCCGAACGCAGCAGCGAACGAAGATCGAATTCATCGACGGCAAAGAGGCAGTTACGGAACTGGCCATCGGCGGTAAGGCGGATCCGGTCGCAGTTGCCGCAGAACGAATCGCTGACGCTCGGCACAACCCCAAATTCGCCCTTGCCGTCGAGGTAGCGGTAGCGGTTTGCTGGGGCCGAGGTTCTGGTGACGGGCTCGATAGGAAACTCGGCACCGATGGTGTCGACGATTTCCTGCTGGCTCACGACGGTGTCGTTCGACCACTTGCCCGACGCGTCGAGCGGCATGAATTCGATGAACCGAACCTGCACGCCCTTGTCGCGACCAAAGCGAGCAAAGTCAAGAAGTTCGTCGTCGTTGATGCCGCGCATCATGACGGCGTTGAGTTTGACCGGCTCGAACCCAGCGGCAACGGCAGCATCGATGCCGTCGAGCACCTTCTGAAGATCGTCGCGACGAGTGAGCTCGATGAACTTCTCGCGGTCGAATGAGTCGATCGAAATGTTGATGCGTTTCAGGCCAGCGTCTTTGAGCTGCTGGGCCTGCTTGGGAGCCAGCGTTGCACCGTTGGTGGTGATCGAAAGATCCACATCGAGTTTGGCCAACTTCTCGACCAGCACAGGGAGCTTGGCGCGAATGGTTGGTTCACCGCCGGTGAGGCGGATGCTGTCGATGCCGTAGCGTTCGACAAGTACCCGAGCGATCTGTTCGATCTCTTCGAAGCTCAGCAATTCTTCGCGCGGCAACCACTCCATGCCTTCTTCGGGCATGCAGTACTGACAGCGAAAGTTGCACCGGTCGGTCACCGAAATCCGAAGATCACGGTGCACTCGTCCAAAAGTATCGATGAGCTGCTCAGTAGCCATTACGCGCGAAGGTAACCGCTTCTGGGCGCTAAACCCAACCAGTTACGGGAGTTGCTGCGCCGATTTAGGGAATTTCGAGCAGAATCGCGGTAATAATGCCGCCGGCTTCGACACCATCGCCATCGGGCACAACCGCAAGCGCGTTTGCGTCAGCCATAGCCCGCAGCTGATGCGAACCTTGCCCGCCAGCAAACCGCAGGCGGTAGGCGCCATCGACATACTCGGCGATAACCCGAGCGAAGTGGGTCTTCCCATCGGGGCGACGAAGAAGATCCTCGCTGGCGATCGCCTGGACCCAGGGCCGATCGATTCGTGGATGTCCAGCCATCTTTCGAAGTGCCGGCCGCGCAAACAACTCGAACGAAACCATCGATGACACGGGGTTCCCGGGAAGACCAAACACCGGCATGTCGTCGACGAATCCAAAGGCCATCGGTTTTGCCGGTTTGATCGCGATCTGCATCCAACGCATCTCGCCGAGTTCGTCGAGCACGACCTTCACAAAGTCGAAGGCGCCCATGCTCACTCCCCCGCTGCTGATGAGGGCGTCGCAGGTAGTGGCCGCATTCTGGATCGCTTCGGTGAGCGAATCTTTGTCGTCTCGCACCAGGCCGAGGTCGACGGCTTCAAAGCCGTTCTCTTCGACCAGCGCCAACAGGGTGCGGCGGTTCGAGTCGCGGATTTGGCCGTGCTCCAACGGCTCGGGTCCGTCGACGAGTTCGTCGCCGGTGGAGATAACTCCTACTCGCGGACGGCGGCGCACCTCGACCTCGTAGGCGCCGAGGCTCGCAAGGACACCTAGGTGGCCGGGCGTAATCACCGTGCCGGCCTCAAAGACCGTGTCGCCAGGCTCGATATCTTCGCCGGCCGAGCGCACGTGGTTTCCGGCGGGAACCGGTTCGGCGATCTCGACGGTCTGTCCGTCCTCGGAAAACGTCGTGAGCTCGACCATGATGATGGCGTCAGCACCAGGAGGCAGCGGTGCGCCGGTCATGATCCGAGCCGCTTGTCCGGGACCTACCGGTACATCGCCCTTGTCGCCGGCAGCGATTGTGCCAACCACATCGAGCGTGGTTGGCGCACCAGCGGTATCGCCGGACTGCACGGCAAAGCCGTCCATGGCGGTATTCGCAAAAGGCGGCACGGCCTCATTCGATGCGACGTCGTTGACGAGGACCATGCCTCGGGTTTCGTTCAGCGGCAGCGTGATGGTGTCGAGCGGCGAAACCGACCCGATCACATACTCGCGAGCTTCCTCAAGAGGGATCATGGCCAGAGCATAGGGTCCGGACTCGAACGTTGACAGGTGATACCAAATTTGGGGTTCGCGCCTACCAATTTTGGTAGGTGACCTATACAAACCACCCGGAAGCGACGAAGGTAAACACATACCCGCCAGAAATGCTGGGAAGCGCCAGATCGAGACACCCGCCGTCTTGGTCTGGCGCTTCCCTTTTTCTACCGTCTTGTTCTGTCGTCGTGCTGCTAGCCGTTCAGCTTGTTGCCGTCAGGACCCAATGCGGTCGGCCCGTCGAGGGTGAACCCGGCAGGAAGCTTCGCAGCCAATTCGTCGGCATCGAGGGCAAACCGCGGATCGATCTCTAGGTTCACCGGCTTGCCGTCAGCCGCGGCCGGCACCGAGACACCGGCGGCTTCAAACCAGCGACTGTAGAGCTCGTTCATCAACTCACGCGCAGACTCGCCAGAGTTTGAGCCCTCGGCGTTCTTGATCGGAGAGAACTCGTCGTCACGGGCAGATTCCATCGTGATGCTGACCGAGGCCATTGGAAGTGCGTCGAAGAGAAACGCCTCGAACTTGATGGCGTTGGGCTCGGTCGGGGTAACGACCTCGCCATCGGCACGTAGGTGCGTGATCTTCTTGTGTGCCCGGTGAAACGGCAGCTGTAGGCGACCTTCGGTGAGGCGCAGGGCGAAGTCGACATCGATGCAATGCACAGCGATCGAACCGGCCCAGTAGGTAAGCGAGCCGTCGTCGTTGCGCATCTCGGCGAGCTCATCGGGAAGGTCGGTGTATTCGACCATTGCGGTCGTGCCATCGATCTTGGCGACGAGTCCCATTTTCTCACCGGGAGAAACCTTCCGAACCGCGGTGTTCGACATCTCGGCGCCGGCGAGGTGGTGGTAGCCGAGAAACTCGGGGCGACAGATGCGAACCTTTGGGTTATCGACCTGAAAGCTGAAGATCGTCGAGATGCCGGCAGCCGACATTTCCTCGAGAGCGCCGCTTTTGCGGAGGGCGGTGAACAGACCGCCATGGCCATCGGCGGCGAGTGAAATGGTGTCGGGGGTTGCTCGAAGAATGGCGCCGGTTTCGGCATCGACGGCGGGCAGGGTTCCCTGGACGACAAAGGTGACGCTCGCCGGGTCGAGCCCGAAGTGATCAGCGGCAGTAAAGATAGCTTTCGTCGCTTCGTCGTTCTGGGGCGACGTCATGATGTACCACGGCAGATCGCAGCCGTACCGGGTGCGTGTTGCGGCAATCTTTGCGGCGTGCTGAGCGAACAAGGTGCGTCCGGTTATCGGAGCGTACGGATAGTCGCCCTTCGGGCCGTCGAACCCAAGACGAGAACCTTGGCCACCCGCCAGAAGAAAGGCTGCCACTTTGCCGTCTCGCAGCAGCGTCTCGCCGGCTTCGCGGGCGGCCTTCTCGTTCGACCGGCCAGCATCGTCGGCAGGAAGAGGAATCGTCTCGGCTTCGGTGACTTCACCCAGGGGCTTGTCCGACTGGTCGCCCTTGACGAACTCGTTAATCAGCTCCCCGACGAGCTCAAGATCGAGAGCATTGACCTGATCAGCTAAGTGTTGCTGGCTTGGTCCATCGAGCTGGTCGAGCGCCTTTGCGAGATCTTGCTGGCCGGCGGCGGTTAGCGCGTCGATAGCGGTGGCGACAGAACCCATGGGGGTTACCTCTTTGTTCGGGTGTTGGGGAGGGTGTGTTGGGGAGTACTGGGGGGCATGGCTTCGCAGAACAGCGAAAGCCGGGAAAAGATCTACATCATCCAATCGACGACGCAAACGTCGATTTGAGCACACGCGCACCCTGAACCCGCGTCAATTCAGCGCGAACCCGTTCGCAGCTAGCCGGTTCGGTTCAGCGAATGTTCCTTGCGGCTGATGAGCCGCACGATGTTGCTGGTGTGGCGAAGGATCACCAGAGCAATCATCGCGAAGGTCACGATGACCTCCCACGTCGGCCTATCAGTGAGAGCAACAAGAGCGCCGAGACCAACCGCTGTTACCAGCGATGCGATCGACGCCTTCTTTCCTACCCGGGCCACAACGATGAACGCCACCATCAAGAACAGACCAATAAGCGGGAACAGTCCAAACACTCCGCCGCCGGCGGTGGCCGCCCCCTTGCCGCCCTTAAACCTTCGATACGCAGGGAAGATGTGCCCAACCGTTGCGGCAGCCCAGCCGACAAATGCGAGGGGACGGCCGCTTACCAGTAGCCCAAAGAGCACCGGCAGAAGACCCTTGAGTACATCGATGGCAAAAACGATTGCGCCTGCTCGCTTGCCGGCGATGCGCAGAACGTTGCTTGCGCCGGGATTTCCCGACCCCTCAGCTTCGGGGTCGTGGCCCGTCCAATAAGCGACCAAGTGGGCGCTCGGGAAGGTTCCGACCAGATATGCGGCGACCGCCATAATCAAGGCGGCAATAATGGACACACGGCCACTTTAGAAGCACGGAGGCGTTCGCCCTAGACTTCGGAGCGTTATGCCTACCTACGAATACTCATGCGAGACCTGTTCAAGCCACTTTGACTTCGACCAGTCCTTCAGCGAAGACTCCCTCACCAAGTGCCCGGGGAAACGAAAAGGCGGCCCCATCACCGAGGCCTGCGTCAGTCCTGGCAAGGGAAAAGTCGCCAAAGTGTTCAGTGCCGTAGGCATCGCGTTCAAGGGCGATGGCTTCTACAAGAACGACCACGGTGCTGGCGCAAAGTCGAAAAAGGCCAGCACGGCCTCAGACTCATCGAGCTCAAGTTCATCCACGTCTTCTGATTCTTCGAGCTCGTCAGACTCCTCAAGTTCTTCAGATTCTTCGTCGGACTCATCAAGTTCCTCGAGCACCGACACCAAGAAGTCCGACACCAAGAAGACCGAGTCGAAGAAATCCGACAAGAAGCCAGCTTCGAAATCGAAGAAGTCAGACTAAACCCCCAGCGTTCCCGAACTCAGCGACTTCCCCTCGCATCATCGATTCTGACACCACCGGTGTCGGTCCTTTGGAGTTCCTATGTTCAAGCGCACGTCGCTCTCTCGCCCGTCTCGGCTGTCTCGTCCGCCCCGGCGGCTACGCACAGCCCGGCCTATCGCCCGTGTGCGCTATGCGGCTGGCAGACACCGGACGCTTTGGCGTGTCCTCTCAGCCGGCGTAGCACTCGCTGCTGCGTTGACTTTGTCGCCTCCCCCGGCTGCGCAGAGCGCTCTGCCGAACCCATCCGAAGGGAACGGCCTCGATCAACTCGACCAACCCATACTCGGCCATACCGGCGCCCCGTCGGCCGGAGCAGTGGGCGTCGCACTCCCCCGAACTGCGGCATTCCCTCTCGTCGAGGTCGGCAGCTTTGTTCATGCCGTAGCCGTCAACGACCCGCTGGTGAGCGGCGAAGTTCGAGGCGCCAAGATTATTGTGCGTCGAGCGTTTGTTCTCGAGGTCGACGATCAAGCAGTAACGATCGAGGTCGACGAATCAGATGCTGTGGCCCTCGTCGAAGCCACAACCGTTGGGTCAGTGGTGCTCGTAACGGCTGGCGCTACCTAGAGCTTGTTAGCCCAGTACCCCGGCGCCCAGAAGAATCAGTGCGCCGATGCCGATGACCAGGCGGTACCAACCAAAGATCTCGAAGCCTTTTTCGTTCAGCCAGTTGACCATCCACTTCACGGCAGCAACGGCCGAAACGAAGGCAACGAGCAACCCGATGAGTGGGTTCACAACGCCGAAGGTCTCGATCATCTCAGCGCCGTCCTTGAGGCCCACGAAGGCTGTGGCAGCGGTAAGGGTGAGGAGTCCGAGGAGGAAGCTGAACTCGACGGCTGCTCGCAGGCTGAGGCCCATAAGCACACCGGCGATAATGACCGTCATGGAGCGACTCACACCAGGCCAGAGGGCAATCGCCTGCATGGCACCGATAATGAACGCGCTTCGCATGGTGAGATTGCCGAGTTCGCCCGTGGTGCGCTCGAACCAGTTCGCTCGTTGAAGCGCAAGGATCACGAGGCCGCCCACAACCCAAGCGATGGCAATCGGGAGAATGCCGAAGAGGGCGTCCTCGACAAGGCTGTCGAGGGTAAGGCCGATGATGACGGTGGGAACAAAGGCAACAAGAACGGCGATGAGAATCTGGCGTCCTTCTTCGCTCTTGCCAAGAAGCCCGTCGAGCATCTGGCGGATGCGCTCCCAGTAGAGGAACAGCACGGCCAGGATGGCGCCCGACTGTATACAGATGGCGAAGGTATCGGCGGCGAGTTCGGCTTCTTCGGTGTCATTGAGACCAAGGAAATCATTGGCCACCAAGAGGTGACCGGTGGAGCTCACGGGCAAGTATTCGGTGATTCCCTCGACCAGACCAAGGATGACCGCGTCGAGCCACGTCAGCTCGATTGCTTGGAGCAGAACGGCCTCGCCCGACTGAGCGAAGGCTTCGCCGCCAAACAAGACAGCGACGGCCATTATCGACACGGCCACAACGGCGCGTCGTTCGGAGAAGGCGGCACGAACCGCAGCGGGGAAGGTAGACATCGGAGTCCTATCGGCGAGATTCAGCCCATTATTACAACCTCCACCACGCTGCTTGTGTGCAATGTGTGCGGGGTTGGTTCGAGTGTTCCCGCCGAGAGCCGCTAGCTACCTGACATGGTGATGTCGGCAATGGCGATACTCACGCCGGTAGCCGACATGGGCAGCCACTCGACATCGTCGGCGATGGTCATGACATCGAGCAGCATCTTCTGCAGCGTCGATGCAATCGTGACCTCACGAATTGGCTCGGCGAGTTGCCCATTGCGTATCCGCAGACCAGAGGCGCCGGTAGAGAAGTCGCCGCTGATGGGGTTTACACCTGAGTGCAGGCCCGCCACGCTGGTGACGAGCAAACCGTTGTCGATGCCGCCGATGAGATCATCGCGAGACGTCGCGCCTGGCGCGATCGAAACCGCTCGGGTCCCAACACCAGGAGTCGATTTGAAACCGCCGCGCACGGCTGAACCAGTGGTGGTGGTTCCGGCGCGTCGAGCCGAGTAGCAGTTATGGACGAAACCTTTGAGTTCGCCGCCGTCGATAAGAACGTTGCGACGGGTGGCGATTCCTTCGCCATCGGCTCCGCTTGCGGTGAAGTGTCGAGGATCGGTGGGGTCGTCGATGAGCGTCACCTGGGTAGCAGCAACGGTTTCGCCCACTCGGTCAGCAAACGGCGAGCGGCCCTTCAAGACCATTTCGCCATTGAGGGTCGACGAGATAATGCCGATGAACTGGGCGGCAACGTAGGGGTCGAGAACGATGGTGAGCCGCTCGGTTGGTGCCTGCTTTGCGCCGAGCAACTTGGTTGAGCGCTCGGCGGCGTCGGCAGCAGCCTTCGAAATATCGAGGTCGGCGAGTTCACGTCCGACGGCAAACCCGTAGCCATCCTGTGTGTCTTCACCATCGCTGGCCAGAACGCTCACCGAGACATAGGCGGTGGATTCTTGGCTCGTCGAGCGGATACCGGTGGTGCTGGCAACTGCGGCTTCATAAGCGCCGTCGTAGTAGTCGGCACTTTCCACGGCAGTGATCCGTGGTTCGGCAGCGGCCGCAGCCTTCTCGAGCTCTTTTGCCAAATCGATCTTGGCGCTGGTTCCGGCGACGCTGACGTCGCGGTACAGGTCGAGTTCGACCGGCTCGACGCCATCGGGTTCTGCGAGCCCGAGAAACTCATCGGGGGTTCCGAAGGTTGCGTTGTCGCGAGCTTCGGAGAGGGTCTCGAGGATGACGTCCATTTCGAGAGATCCGGCGTAGGCGAATCCCTGCTTCTGGTCGGCGATCACGCGAATTCCGACACCCTGCGATTCGGCGGTAGCGAGCGACTCGATGTCACCCTCGTACACCCGAATCTCAGTGTCCTTGGATTTCACGGCCACAACTTCGAGCTGCTCGCCGTCGGTTGCGTGGGCGAGAATTTTGTCGGCGAGTTCTAACAACTCGCTCATGCTGCGGTTCCTCCAACGGTAAGCGCAGTCACGCGAAGCGTTGGTGTACCGTCGCCAACCGGAACGCCCTGGCCATCTTTGCCGCAGGTTCCGGGGGATCCCATGGCGAAGTCGTTGCCCAGCATGTCGATGCGGGTGAGAACCTCAGGACCGTTGCCGATGAGGTTGCCTTCGCGAAGCGGCGTGGTGATCTTTCCGTCTTCGATCAGGTACGCCTCGAGCATGCCGAATACAAAGTCACCCGTGGTGGTGTTGACCTGTCCCCCGCCGAGCTGCGCGACGTACACGCCCTTCTCGGTAGCGGCCACGATGTCGGCAGGGTTGTCGGGGCCGTTGGCGATATAGGTGTTGGTCATCCGCACCATTGGGAGGTGCTGGTAGCTCTGACGACGGCCATTGCCGCTGCTGGCTCGACCCTCTTTGCGGGCCCGAAGGTGATCCCACATGTAGTCGGTGAGCACACCCTTCTCAATCAGCGTGTTCGATTGGGCTGGGCGGCCTTCGTCGTCGATGGAGAACGCGCCCCACTCGGAACTCATGGTGCCGTCGTCGATGAGGGTGATCAGGTCGGTTGCAACCTGCTCGCCTTTGCGACCGGCAAAGACCGACGCCGACTTCGCAACGAGGTCGGCCTCTAGGCCGTGACCGCATGCTTCGTGGAACAAGACACCACCGCCGCCCGGGCCAACAACAACCGGCATGGTGCCGCTGGGCGCCGCAATGGCGTCGAGCTTGGTTACGGCCCGGTTGGCCGCCGTTCGAGCAATCTCGGACACGTCGTGCGCATCGAACAGCTCGAAGCCAATGGTATGGCCAACGGTTTCGCGGCCGGTCTGCATGCCGGTATCGCCCATAGCCACACAACCGACAGAGAAGAGGGTCTTTACCTGATCGTCGGATGCCAGCAGGCCGTCGCTGTTGGCTACCAAGATCTGGCGGCGGCTATCGCCGTAGCGAGCCGACACTTGGCTAATGACCTCGTTGACTTCGCGAGCGGCAGCATCGGCCTGCAGAAGCAGGTCGACCTTGGTGCTCTTCGGAACATCGGCCGGGTACACGGCGACGTTGTTGGGGTTTGGCGCATTCTGGCGGGTCAGCGACACGGTGCGGGTTCCTCCGCCACCTCCCTTTGCTGCGGCCGCCGCTGCGTCAGCAGCCTCGCCGAGACCTTTTTCGCTGAGGTCGGCGGTGTGGGCGAATCCGGTTGTGTCGCCAACGACGACACGAATACCTGCGCCGCGGTCGCGACCCGAGGTGAGCTCTTCGATCTTTCCATCATCGAGAACAGCTGATGAAGACCGCTTGTCCTCAACGAACACCTCGGCAAAATCACCGCCGGTCTCAAGAGCACGAGAAATGGTTGTAGCTACAAGGGCTTCGTCTAGCACGACGGTTCCTCCGAGAACGGTGGGAAAAGAAACGATTTCCTTTGGCCAAAGACTGGCCTCAGGCGGGTAAGGGCCTTACTGTACCGCTCGTGCCACTCGAATCAGGACGCAAGGGCGTCGCAACTCTCACGGTCGCCGAAGCTGACCTAGCTATTGCGTTTCGTTCGGGCGATGTACCGGTGCTAGCAACACCTCGCCTCTTGGCGCTCGCCGAGGAAGCAACAGTCAGCGCTGTCGCCTCCGAACTCGAGGCTGGAACGACCACCGTGGGCATGCGTGCCCACATCGATCACCTCAAACCATCAGGCCTGGGTGCCCAGGTTGAGGCAACCGCCATTCTCGAACGAGTCGATGGACGGCGGCTGACTTTTGCGGTCGAGGTTACTGAAGCCGACACGATTATTGCCCAAGGGCAGGTCATTCGGGTTCTGGTCGACACCGAACGATTCCTCGAACGGCTCCAAAACTCCTAGCCGAGAGCGTCTTCGAGGTCGCTCAACGCAACCGAATCTTCGAGACGGGGCACCTCGATGTTCACGGGTTCGCCGTAGGCCGAGAAAGTGATCGTCGAACGGTAGTAGATACCTTCGAGAGCGAAGTCGGATTCGATTTGGCGCACAAGGTCGTCGTCGCTGATCCATACCGTGGTTTCAACATCGTCGAGCTGCGCACCGCCAGAGTTATCTACGTAGTTCTGAAGCTGCGCATCTTCCACGTTGAACGACCCAGAGAAGCCAGTCACGGTAAAGCCATCGATGGTTTTTGTGCCCACCTCTTTGACGTCGTCATCAGCGCTGTAGAGCATGTCGAGAAACGTTGAGGGATCAAAGAGTGCGTCGTCGACCAGAACCTCTTCGTCAGACTCGATGGGGGTATAGACCCAGGCGTCACCGATCCCGGCAAGCTCGCTCAGGACTTTCCACTTCACAAAGGTGTTCTGACCGTCGGCCACCACCGTCATCGATTGGGCGGCAAGATCGTCGACACCAGAACCTTCGAACAGCGAATCGAACATTCCGCCAAAGCTCACCTGCATAGCCGTGGTAGAGCCGTCGACGGCACCTTGACCGTTCATGGTGAGCACGCCCTCATTCATGCCCATCTCGATCTCGAGGTCGAACAGCATCGTGGCAAAGTCGGCGGTTGCATCAGCCGAGAAGGCCAGCGTCTCTGGCACCGATTCGGTTACTGGTGCAGCCGGAACTGCCGGCGGGTCATCGGTGGGCGCTTCGTCGGTGCTGGGTCCACCGAAGGGGTCCCAACCTTCAGGGAGCGTGTCTGGGGCGGCAGGCTCGGTGGGAGCTGCGGGAGCGACAGGATCTTCGGGAGCAGCAGGATCCTCGGGAACTGGCTCACTATCGGCAATATCTTCGGTGTCTTCGGTGTCTTCGGTGTCTTCGTTGTCTGCTGATTCGGCCGTCTCGGCTGATTCGGGCCCGACGTCTTCTTGGGGAACCGTTGGAATCAGCGCTTCGCTCGAGGGCGGGGTGTTCGAGCATGCCGCGCCGATTAGCGCAAGGACCATCAGCATCGCAACGGCGGCGAGGTGTCGAATCGGCCGACTCGTTCTCGGGGTTCTTGTCGTTCTCATTTGGGGGGCGCCTTTCTTCGTTCCACCAAAATGATCGACCGGACAAGACGCCGACTTGAACATCGTTCGTCTTACCGAGCGGGCCGTCGATTCCCGCTAGGCTCATTCGGGCTGAGCGGGACAAACAGCATCACGAAACGAGCATGTGCGTTGAGCCTCACGGCCGATCTGAGTCCGCCCACAGTGGCGGTAACATCGAGAAGGCGATGGTGGATCGAAGTCGCGGCCGTTCTGGCCTTCTATGGCGTATACACATTGGTCCGAAACCAGTTTGGGTCAGCCGCGGTCGACCCCGAACTCGCGTACGACAACGCGATCCGAATCATCGACATCGAAAGGGCCGTCGGGCTCTTTCAGGAACAACGCATTCAGTCGTGGTTCGGTGATTCTTCGGCGTTCTTTCGATTTTGGAACATCTTCTACGGCACGCTCCACTTCGCCGTCACCATCTTCTGCTTTGTCTATCTCTACCGAAACGCCGCCGACCGGTACGGAATCTGCCGAACGACCTTTGCGTCAACCACCGGCCTCGCGCTCATTGGTTTCTCCGCCTTCCCCCTCATGCCTCCCCGACTCCTCAACGTTGGAGGCGACTTTGGTGGCGCAACCTTTGGCGGAACGAAATACACATTCGTCGACACGGTTGCCGAATACGGCGGGCTGTGGTCGTTCGACACCGGCCCGATGGCCGAAATATCCAACCAATACGCGGCCATGCCCAGCCTGCACTTCGGCTGGTCCCTCTGGTGCGCCTTGGCCGTTGTGCCGGTTCTTCGCAACCAGCTCAGCAAGGCCTTGCTCGCTGCGTATCCGATTCTGACCCTGTTTGCCATCGTCGTTACCGGCAATCACTACTGGATCGATGCGGTCGGAGGCCTCGTTGCGCTGGCCCTCGGATTCGCCATCGCGAAGCTCATAACACCTGTCGGCGAAGCCGTCATTCACCGAATCACCACAAAGACCTCACCGGCTTAACACCGATGCTGGTTCTCCGGCCGGTTACGATGAGAATAACGACGTAGCCCTTCTCACTGGATTCTCCAGCTGAGCTCCGGAAACGTCTCCAAACCATGGCACCGATCCTCGACTCCATCTCCTGCCCCGCCGACCTGCGGAGCCTCGACTATTCAGAGCTCGACGCTCTCTCGGTTGAGATTCGCGAGTTCATCGTCTCGTCGGTGTCAAAGGCGGGTGGCCACCTTGGCTCCAACCTTGGCGTCGTCGAGCTCACCCTCGCACTTCACCGAGTCTTCGACTCTCCCAACGACATCTTGTTGTGGGACACCGGACACCAGGCGTATGTGCACAAGATGGTCACGGGCCGCACCGCAAACTTCGAAAGCCTCCGCAAAGAAGGTGGACTTTCCGGGTACCCAAGCAGAGCCGAGTCCGAGCACGACTGGATCGAAAACAGTCACGCCTCCACGGTCCTCTCCTACGCTCACGGCCTCGCGACAGCGCAGGCGGTTACCGGAAGCAAGCAACGCCGCATCGTCGCGGTAATCGGCGACGGTTCGATGACCGGCGGTATGGCATTCGAAGGTCTCAACAACCTCGGCCATGCGGGCAGCGACGTAACCATCGTTCTCAACGACAACGGCCGGTCCTACGCTCCCACGGTCTCCATGCTCAGCGAGAGCTTGGTGCGCATTCGATCCAACCCGGTGTACATGCGTCGCCAGGTTCGAATGGAACGCATCGCCCAAAACATTCCGTGGGTCGGCGAACAGGTCGAGCGCGGCATTGGTGCAACCAAGGCCGCCATCCGCGAACTCTGGGAGCCAACAACCTTCTTCGAGAACCTCGGCGTTCGTTACTTGGGCCCCTTCGACGGCCACGATGTTGAAGGCCTCGAACAGGCTCTCAAGGACGCAAAGCGATTCAGCGGCCCAACCGTGGTGCACGTTCTGACCCAGAAAGGCCGGGGTTACGCACCGGCCGAAGACGACCCAATCAAGAACATGCACGATATGGGCTCGGTCAAAGACGGCAGCTACACGGCAGCGTTCTCTGAGGCGCTCATCAAACAAGCCGAAAACCATCCCGAGGTCGTTGCCATCACCGCTGCGATGCCCGACAGCACTGGCCTTCTTCCGTTCAAGCAGCGGTTCCCCGATCGGTTCTTCGACGTCGGGATCGCCGAGCAGCATGGCGTTACCGCTTGCGCCGGCATGGCCATGGGTGGTCTCCGTCCGGTTTTTGCGCTCTACTCGACCTTCCTCACTCGGGCCATCGATCAGGTCAATCTCGACGTTGGCCTGCACGAACTTCCCGTTATCTTCTGTCTCGACCGAGCCGGCATCACCGGCGACGACGGCCCGTCGCACCACGGCATTCTCGACATGGTGCTGTTGTCGAAGGTTCCGGGCATGACCATCTTTGCCCCGTCGAGCTATCAAGAACTTCAGGTCATGCTCGAAGACGCCGTCGAACTTTGCGATGGCCCTGCTGCGCTCCGTTGGTCCAAGACCAAGTCGGTCGAAGTACCGCCAGACGAGGTCGGCAGCGGCTTCACCGCACGTAAGGCTCGCTCTGGCGGATCCGATATCTGCCTTATCGGTGTCGGCAAGATGCTCGCGGATTGCCTCGATGCAGCCGAGCTTCTCGCTGCAGAGGGAATCGATGCCACAGTTTGGGATCCCCGAGTCGTCAAACCGCTCGACCCTGCCATGATCACCGATGCTGCGGCCCATCGCTTTGTGCTCACCGCCGAAGACGGACTTCGTAGCGGCGGAATCGGCGATGCCATTCGCGACCAAGTCTGCGACAGCGGCTCAAACGCTCGAGTCAAAGTCATCGGCGTTCCGGTGAGCTATGTGCCGCAGGGTAAAGCCGAAACCATCCTCGCCGACCTCGGCCTCAACGCTGAAGGCATCGCCGCAGAGGTGCGTCATCTCCTCGCCTGAGCCAATCGGGCAAGACTCTTCGCATCCAGCCGAGCCCGATGCCTTGCCGGTCGCCCTGTTCGATCTCGATGGCACCCTTACCGACCCCAAGGTCGGCATTGTGTCGTGCATCAAGAACGGTCTCGAGGCGGTCGGAGTTACTACCGAAGGCCACGGCGACCTCAGCCGCTACATCGGCCCGCCGCTCCAGGAAAGCTTCGCCGATCTCGGCGTACCATCCGGTCAGATCGCCGATGCAATCGCTGCCTACCGCGAGCGGTTCGTCACCCATGGCATGTTCGAGAACGAGGTCTACCCCGGCATCGTCGACATGTTGGGTCGATTCCGAGATGCCGGGTGGGTTCTCGGCGTCGCCACGTCGAAACCCGAACTCTTCGCGGTACGAATCCTCATGCACTTCGAGCTGGCCGAGTGGTTCTCGGCAGTGGCTGGTGCAACCCTCGACGGCGAGCGTCGCACCAAGGCCGACGTAGTCGGCCACGCGCTCACGCTGGTCGACCGCTCCCCAAACAGCAGTGTGGTCATGGTCGGCGATCGTAGCCACGACGTCCTCGGGGCACGAGCACACGGCCTGCACACCATCGGTGTCACCTACGGATACGGCGGCCTCGACGAACTCATGGCCGCAGACGCCTGGCAACTAGCAACAACCCCAGCCGAAGTCGCCGACCTACTCCTCTAGCTGCCGCTCACGCAGTTTTGCTAGCTACTCATCCCAGAGTGCAGCCAGCAACTCATCGCCGTAGTTGTCGAGCTTTGCTGGGCCTACGCCTTTTACTTGGGCAAGCTCGGCCATGTTGGTTGGCTGACGAGCTGCTACAGCTTTGAGTACGGCGTCGTGGAACACGATGTACGCCGACACCGAGTCGCGCTTTGACCGTTCGCCTCGCCATGAGCGAAGTTTGGCGAACACCGCATCGTCGTAATCGGGTTCGGGGGTTCCGCCCGACTTCGAGACGGTCTTCTCGGCGGCCCGGGCGCGAGACGTCTTGGTGGTTCCCGCTGTTTGGTCGGGGGCTTTCGGTGGCGCAGCAACGCTGCTGACCCGGCCTTCGAGCTCATCGAGAAACTGCGACGGCGATGCCTTGTCGGCGATAACGGTGGTGGAAACCGACGACCGGGTGAGCGCAACATGGAAGACACGACGCTCCTCTTCGACTTCGGCCAACCGGTGCGGGAATGTGGCCTGCTCGGCGCCGATGATGACCACATGGGGCCACTCGAGGCCCTTCACCCGGTGCACGGTGCTCAGGAGCACGCCAGCGCCCTCGGCACTAGTCGGGGCATCGAGACAGGTACGAAGCCAGGGCTCAAACAGTCGGCTATCGGGCTGAAGCGCTGCGAGACGAGTGAGCGTTTCGAGATCGTCCATATGGGTTGAGCGATCGGCGTTACCTCGCGAGTTGTCGAGGGTGGTGAGCGCAGTACTGAGGCCAATGTGGTCGCGGATGTGTTCGAGCAACTCGGCGGTGGTGGCACCGTTTCGCATCCGTCGAGCGATCCCGGCGACGTCGCTGGTCCAACCAATGATCTTGTCCGAGTCGCGGCCGGTGAGCCTGCTGGCAAGCCGCTCCTGCGACGCAAGGTCGGTGTGCTCGGTCATCCAACCGACAAGTTTGTTCGACATCCCGCGTGAAGGCCGTCGGACGGTGTCGTTGATGTCGCGGGCCGAGATGTTCTTGATATCGCTGGCAAGCCGAATCCAGGCAAGTGCAGCCCGGATACCCGTCCGCTCCAGCAATTTGGTGTCGACCGCGCCAACCACCGGGATTCCGGCCTCGGCCAGGATGACCTGAGGCACGGCGAGAGACACGTTGACCCTTGCGAGCACCACGATGTCGCTGGGAGCCGCACCACTTTCGAGCGATTGCTCGACGCTAGAGCGAAGCTCGTCGACAACAGCGCTGGTTGGGACCACCACGAGGTCGGCCGGTGACTGGGTGCGAGATGGGGCCGAACGAATGACCTTAGTGACCCGCTCGTCATTGAAGGCCAAAAGCTTGGCGGCAGCATCGATAACACCCGGGGCACAGCGGTAGTTGACCTCGAGGGCGTGTGAAGTAGCGCCTGGGAAGTACTGGTCGTAGTCGATGAGCCAGGTCGGCGATGCGCCGGTAAATCCATAGATGGTCTGGTCGTCGTCGCCGACGCCAAACACGTTGGACCGCGGCCCAGCGAGAAGCCGGACAAGAAGAAGGTGAGCCGGCGTGAGGTCTTGGAACTCGTCGACCAGCAACATCTGGCTTGCCAGCTGCGCTTGGTGGCGAGCTGCCGGGTTGGTGAGCAATACCTCGATGGCGGCATAGATCTGTTCGTCGAAGTCAACGGTGCTGGTCTCGAGAAGGTGCTGGCGGTACTGCTCGAAAACGCCCGAGAACCCATCGATGTCGCCCTGGTAGGAGTCTTCGACCTCGCGTGGTTGGCGAAGTCCGAGACGGGCAGCGCTAAGCGCCTCCATCCACACCACCACCGGATCGGTGTTGGCCCGGCGGGGAAGCTCGACGAGACGGTCGAGGATCTGGCGGACGTCACGTTCACTAATGGTGCGGCGACGATGCTTCTGCGGAGCGAACCCGTCGGTGCCGTTGAGAATTGCTAAAGCGAGTGCGTTGAGGGTTCGGACCCGAAGCCCCGGAAGGTCGGCGGTCCGCTCGAGCATCTCGAGCTGGGCGCGCTTGTTAAATGCCACCAACGTGATGGCGTCGACCGGCATGCCCCAGTTCGTGATGAGGTGGCGGGCTCGTTCGGTGAGCACACGGGTCTTGCCCGAACCGGCGGGCGCAATGATGCGGGCGGCGCCGCCCACATGGGCCACGGCCGCCAGCTGATCGTCGGCGAGATCGGCAGTGGGGGCATCGGTGCCCAACGGCGTCAGTAATCCGGCTGTGAGCGACACCGCGTGCAGCACTGGGGCGTCGCACGCGGTCGGCGAGAGTGGTCCGCCGTCGAGAACGGCGACGGTGCCATCGGGCAGTTGAAGTTCGCCGGGCCCGTCAGCATCGGCGGGAAGCACCTGGGCGCCAAGCTCTACCGCTCGCGCTGCGAGTCGCGAATGTAAGATCCCGTCGCGTAACTCGACGCTGTTGGACCATACGAGATGGTGCAGACGCTCGACCTCGAAGGAGAAGCTTGGACCAAGATCCCACGCCGGAATCGACGTGGCCTCGGAGCGGTCAAACGACAGATCGCCGACGAGCTCGATGACGTACCGCTCGCGTGCATGCCAGAGCGGAAGCAGCTCGGCCACGACATTGTCGGGACCGGCCAGAACCTCGGCATCGATGGTGTACATCCACGACTCGGCCCATTCGTCGGGAATCGTTGGCGACTCGCCATCGACCGAGCGCACAACAAGGTTTCGGCCGAGCGAATCAGGGCCGGCTCCGAATGGGATAGGTGCAAGGTCGGCGCTATCGCGAAGCGCTACCCGCCGAGGCGACGACGCTCGACCAGCGCCACCTTCAGGAGCTGGCTCGACAAAGGAGTCGTCCCACGCAGGTGGCGGACCGTCGGGTTCGCCTCCGGCCCCGCCGAACAACGTGTCTTCGGCAACCGGGACGCTACCGACAGCGGTTCCGGCAGTGGCGTCGCCACCAGCCGAGCACTCGCGAATTTCGGCAACAGAAGTATGAGCGCCACCACAGTGACCACAACGAATAGAAGGCATCAAAGCAAGCTTAAACGAAGGGACTGACACCGCCGCTCGCTTCGCTCACTAACGGAGTTTTGGCTGCCCGCCGCTCGCTAACGGAGTTTTGGCTACGCGCCGCTCGCTTCGCTCACTAACGGAGTTTTGGCTGCGCCAAAACGTCCACGAGCAAAACGTCCACGACCAAAACGTCCACGACCAAAACGTCCACGACGACAAACCCGGGCCCGGCTCTTGCGGTCGTCCCGCCGCGCCAGCAAGCGCCGCTCGCTCCGCTCACTAACGGAGTTTTGGCTGCGCCAAAACATCCACGCCCAACTCGAACGGTCGTCCCGCCGCGCCAGCAAGGGCGGC
>CALGZB010000262.1 GCA_937934655.1 uncultured Acidimicrobiales bacterium
GCTTTGCGCCAGGGGCCCTGAATGACGGTCGCTCCGTCGTTGGGCAACACATCAACATCGATGGGTCCGGGAGTATCACCCGGCGCAGCTGGGGTTGTGAGATCAATGGAGTCGTCGGCCTGGGCCGCTGCGTTGATCGAGTCCCACAAACCTGGTGGGGGAGCGTCGAGGGTTGCGTCGCTGGCGGTCAGGTCGTTTGCGAGCAGGCGCATCTCGTCGAAGTAGGCGAGTTCGTCTGCCGAGAGTTCGGGATTATCAGACATCGGCGGTCTCCAAGTGATGTCGAAGGCGTTGGAGTCCTCGACGGATGTCGCTCTTTACAGTGCCTAACGGTAGATCACATTGTTCCGCGATTTGCTGGTGAGTGAGATCCTTATAAAAGGCAAGCTCGAGAACTTGTCGAGCCCGTGGGGGGAGCGTGGTGAGAGCATCGGCAAGCAACATCTTGTCGGCGAGCTGGTCGATGCCGGTAGCGGGGGTGGTTTCGTCGCTTTCAAAAGCGAGTTCGGTTTCGGTGACTCGACGTCCGGCTCGGCGGTGTACGTCGATGATCTTGTTCTTTGCGATTCCCACGAGCCACCCGGCAAGGCTGCCGCGTGAGGGGTCGAACCGCTCTCGAGCTTTCCAGGCGGCGAGGAATACTTCTTGGGTGACGTCGGCTCCAGCCTCAGGTCCCAAGGCACGTTTGCAAAACGTGTAGATGAACGCACCGTGCTCGTCGTAGGCAGCTTTCAGCGCAGCGTCATCGCCACGGGCAAACCCAGCCCCAAGACCGGCCGAACCGGAGGAGAAGTCATCTGGGGGAGTATCCACGCCAGAATCGTATCGGGGACGGGTCATAACAGCGGTGCCGCTCACGGCGAAACCTGATTGGATTTTCGGAAACTCGGTACTGCGCCCATCGTTAGGTCATTCGTCGCCGAGCGCCCGCGCGGATGCAGAGATTTCGAGATTCTTTGCTGAGAACGGACCGGGCCGATCCTGTTCGTGATAGCCGGGGCGCCGGAACCCAGGAGTTACCGGGTACGAATGAGGTCGCTGACCTCAAAAGCCAGGTCGAGGGCCTGGCTGGCGTTGAGTCGTGGGTCGCACATGGTCTCGTAGCGTTCACTGAGTTGGCTGTCGCTACCAACGTTTCCGCCGAGGCACTCGGTGACATCTTCGCCGGTGAGCTCAAGATGGATTCCGCCGGCCACGGTCCCGGCCTCGCGGTGTGCTTCGAAGAAGCCGCCGATTTCCTTCAGGATGGAGTCGAAATGGCGGGTCTTGTGACCGTTTGCGGTGTAGGTATTGCCGTGCATTGGATCGGTGACCCAAACCACGGGGTGCTCGGAGTCTTTCACCGCTGAAAGGAGCGGTGGAAGGGTATCGACGACGGCATCGGCACCGACCCGGGTGATGAGGGTCAGTCGGCCAGGGATGCGATCCGGGTTGAGGAGCTCACAGATTCGGCGGACGTCGTCGGGTGTAGCGGTTGGTCCGACCTTGCAGCCGAGCGGGTTCGAGACGCCACGGAGGAACTCCATGTGGGCGCCGTCGAGTTGCCGAGTGCGTTCACCGATCCAGAGCATGTGTGCAGAGCAGTCGTACCACTCGCCGGTGATGGAGTCCTGACGGGTTAGTGCCTCTTCGTAGGGGAGCACCAGTGCTTCGTGGCTGGTGTAGAAGTCGACAACGTTGAGGGTTTCCTCGTCGGCAGTCGAGATGCCGCAGGCCGCCATGAAGCGGAGGGCCCGTTGAATCTCTTCGCTGAGTTCGCTGTAACGCTTTCCTGCTTCGCTGGCTGCAGCGTGTTGCTGGTTCCACTCCTGCACCTGGTTGAGGTCGGCGTAGCCGCCCTTGGTGAAGGCCCGGAGAAGGTTCAGGGTCGCCGCCGAGGTGTTGTAGGCATCCATAAGGCGCTGTGGGTCGGCCCGTCGTTCGCCTTCAGAGAACCCAATATCGTTGACCATGTGGCCGCGGAACGACGGAAGTTCGGTGCCATCGATCGACTCGGTGTCGCTCGAACGGGGTTTTGCGAACTGGCCGGCGATACGGCCCACCTTCACCGTTGGCACACCAGCGCCGTAGGTAAGAACGACTGCCATCTGAAGGATCACCTTGAGGCGATCGCGGATGGAATCGGCGGAACTCTCGAATGACTCGGCGCAATCGCCGGCCTGAAGCAGGAACGCTTCGCCCCGAGAGACCGAACCAAGGTCGTTGAGAAGGGTGCGGGCTTCGCCAGCGAACACCAGTGGGGGACGGTCGCCGAGGCGTTTGGTGACCTCATCGAGCGCCGATGGGTCTCCATAGGTCGGCTGCTGGAGTGCTTCGAGGTTTCGCCAGCTGGTCGGAGTCCAAGTCATGACTCAAGACTAGGACGCAGCGACCCGGTAGGCGCAAGCGGATTACAGCCGGTTGGTAAAAACAACAAGAGGCTCGGACCAATTAGTCCGAGCCTCTTTCGTTGTTGCGATACGTGGGTTAGCAGCGCACCGGTCTTTGTTCGGACTTAAGCGGCGTCGCTCTGTTGGCTGGCCTGATCACGAACGGTGTTTACGGCACGCTTCACCAAGCGGCGAGCGGCTTCGGCTGTTACACCGAGCTCTTCGCCGACTTCGCGGTAGCTGCGCTTGCGGCCATCGCCGAGACCAAAACGCTGCTGCACGGCGTACCGGGCGCGGTCGTCGAGGACATCGAGGAGCCCGGTAACCATTTGCTCTTCGGCCCGTGCCATGACCTCGGCCTCGGGGCCTGGCTTTGCATCGGGAAGAAGATCGACCAGCTCATTGCTGTCATCGTCGCCGATGGTGCGGTCGAGCGAGGTTGGTGTGGTGAGCCGGTGCAAACGTGCATGCTCATCGTCGAGCTCGTCGCCGTCGCCAGAAACCTGACGAAGGGCGGCACGAAGACTTGCCGAGCGATCTCCGGGAAGACGCACGAGGCTGGCCTTCTGATCGAGTGCCCGGCCGATGGCCTGACGGATCCAGAAGGTTGCATAGGTGCTGAATTTGAAGCCCTTCCGCCAGTCGAACTTGTCGACGGCGTGCTCAAGGCCGAGGTTTCCTTCTTGGATCAGGTCGAGCAGCTCCATGCCTGGAGGCAATGGGTAACGGCGGGCGACGCTGACAACAAGGCGAAGGTTGGCCCGGATGAACCGGTCCTTTGCGATTGCGGCTTTGCGGATTGCGCGTTCGAGCTCGGGGCCCGATTCGCCTTCTTCTTTCTTGGCGCGTGCTTCGGCGCCAGCTTCGATGATCTTCGAGAGCATGCGTTCTTCCTCAGCATTGAGGAGAGAAACGGCACCGATCTCGTTGAGGTATTGACCTACAGAGTCACTCATAAAAATTTCTTCTATCTGACCAGCGTTGGGGGCAACCAACGCCAATGGGGAATTCCCGCCTGATTCTCAAGCGGTACGGGTAGCTTCACGATCTAACAACATGCACCCCTGCCTGTCTTTCAAGTTCCAAGTGAAATAGGTCACCGGTAAAACTGTCCGAAAGGCTAAAAAAGTGCTGAAACGTTACTGAAACAGCAGTAAAAGCAGCCTAGGACAAACTAATCCCGATGACCCATGCTCATCATGGGCCTATCGACAGGTTCTCCACCCGGCTGAAGCATTTCATGGAAAGAATGCCTATACAAGCATTTCGCGACACTTTCTGTGGTTGGGCACGCGCGAACCGCGCGAGACGACCGCTGGAGGGGGTCGAGATTGATCGCTCGACATTGGTTGCGTGGCCGTGAAACACGACGTGGGCGCGATTTTCGAAGACAATCCGTGACGGTCTAGACAGGACTGCGCAGAGATCGTCCCGGTCGCCAACGATCGGGGCCATGAGCGGCCGTCACTGCGAACGGGTGGCAGGAAAGTAGGCGGACCTTTCGTTCAGGCCGCCGGATTTAGCTTTCCGGTTCGAGCCGGGTGGACCAGCGGTCGAGGCCGATCCCGATAAAGATCGTTGCGCCGCCAATGAGAACCAAGAGCGTGGTGTTCGCTCCGGTTCGAGACAGCGTGGTGCCGAGAACCTGGGTGTCTGAATCGCCGCTAGCCGAGTAGCCGGCATCGCTGTCGCCGTCTTCGCCGTCGATTGAATAGCCCGTTTCATCGTCCTGCGCCGCGGCAGGGGTAGCTGCTGCAACAGCCCCAAAGAACATCGCCGCCGCGAGAAGAAGAATTGGTACAAGTCTCATAAGGTTTTTCATGCTAATTAGGTATCCACCGCAGCGCAAGCCATTCGTGCTGGCCACAGGGTTGGAAGCAGGGTTGGAGGCAGGGTTGTAGACAGGGCAACCCCGCCCCACAAAACCCACAGAGCAATGATCGCCAGTGCAGGAATGAAGACGAGGTTCGGAGATCCGCCCGGCAGGCCAAGTAACCCATTGTCAAGATGCTTGACTTCACGCGTGCCCTGTCGCCACCCATCGGTAGCATGACGGGCCCAGGTCGCATCACCGGAAAGCTCTCCGTCGATCCGGTACCAAAACGGGAAAACTCGTGAGGCCTCCAACGGAGGCGTGTCGCCGACGCCGAGGATCTCGCCTCGCCATGCGTCGAGCGAAACAACGACGATGGTGGGGTCGGTAAGTAACACCTCTGCATCCGGGATCGACTCCGGATCGATCTGTACCAACGCGACATCAGGCAGAACAACGATATGGCGAACACCGAGGTCAACGAGTTCCTTCACTACGGAAGAGTCCAGGGTTCGCAGCCTCGAAGAAAGCCCGAGTTCTCGCCGGTCCGCTGTCTCGGGTCCACCAGAGGAGAGCTGCGGATCATGGCTTGAGAGCACGTCTCCCTCAAGGAAGAAGGGCAGGGGGTTGTGGGCGCGCCTATCACCAGCGATCTCAACATCAAAGTACTGGTTGAACGGGAGAACAAGGGTCGTGCCGGCGCCGGCCGATAGCTCGCGAGCTTCATTCCACGCCTCCGGCACGGCGGCGGGCCGCACTCGGCCATCCAATCCTCCCAACGAGCTGGCAACGGGAACTACCGCAGCAACGCCAAGGAGCCCCATAAGAAGCGGGCGTCGAACGCTGGCTGCCAAAACCCCAAGACCCGATGCTGCTGCGGGTAGAAGCCAGACAAGGAAGATGGCGGCGAGGCGCTGTCCCTCGCGAAGCGGAGCTAGGGGCGCGAGTCCGGTGACTTGCGCGTATGTCGACTCCAGCTGCGGTATCGCCGAAATCCAGGAAAGGAACAGACAAACAAGCGCAACGGTTAGGAGACGTCGCCGATTGGGAGCCGTCGAGCGCCTATGGCCAATGACGGCGAGCACGACGAGGAGTAGCGCAACCGCAATAACGCCCGGGTGACGGGAACCAACCTGATTGGAACGCTGCCAAAAGCCATACCCGCCGACGAGAAGGATCGCATCGACCACACCGCCGGCGTCGGTGGCGAAGGCCACCGAGGAAGCGGTATCGGGAGTTTGGCGAATGCGAAGCAGAGCCGGTGCGAGCCATGGCATCTGACTGAAGGCAGCAAGTGGCGCTACACGCAGCAAACCGCGCCCTCGGTTCGCAATGATGCCGGCCAAGACCAACGGTGCGGCAAGAACCGCTCCGAAGTAACCGCAAAGGGCAAACAAAGCGAGAGCCCGAAAGGTGCGTTGCAGATCGCGCTCCGGATTCAGCAGTGTGTCGATCGACCAAGGGAGGAGCGCGTACGCGGTAGCGAAGCCGAGATGTCCGACGCCGATTCGCGTCAGGAGATACGGGTTCCAGGCGTAAAGCAGTCCACCGCCTATGCACGCCGCCCAGCGAACAGTGGTTGGGGCGCCTCGGCGTCTGAGCCGCTGAGCGGTTCCAGTGAAGGCGACCGCCACGATGCTGATCATCCAGAAATGAAACAAAAAGACGCCCGACAGGGGCGGCGAAAGTAGACCAATAATACCGATGATTGGACTACGCCTTGGGAGATCTGCCCCAAGTCCAAACAACCCATCAGGAACCGGGACCGCTTCAAAAGCTACGAGGTCGAGGGCGACCAGCGCTCCATTCCACCCGGGAACTCCAACGACCGCGATGCCGCATGCCGCGCCGGCGATCCAAAGCGAAAGGAGCTTCGGCGCCGAAGCTGCTCGACCTTTTAGTGATTCCATACGAGGTGCTGAAGTCATGTAATCGTTTCGGCTCTTCGGGATGTTGAGCTTGGCTTCAGTCTGTCTTCAGTTTGGCTTCAGCCTGTCTTCAGTTTGGCTTCAGTCTGTCTTCAGTTTGCCTTCAGCCTGCGGATCACCCACCATCAATGTTGCAGATACCTGTACGGCGGATTACTTGACGGCTAATTCGTCCGTGAGGAATCCAGTGTTTTCCGAAAAAATTGAGGGCGCTCCCAGGCCCCCCTCTGTGCCCCCTACTGTGCCCGAACTCGGGATGAAAGCTGTCCCGGTTGCGCCCGCAACGCCGGGTGCTCAGCTCACGTTACTGGTCCCGACTCGCAACGAGAAGGACAACCTTGCCGAGTTTCTGTCGCGCGTTCATGCGGCGCTCGCCCCCTTTGACTTGCAGTGGGAAGTGCTGTTCGCCGACGACTCAGACGACGAAACACCCCAGTTAATAGAGCAGTATCGAAAGCTGGGCTATCGGGTCCGGGTTGCCCACCGCCCGCCGCATCTTCGCCAAGGAACAATTTCGGGAGCCTTGACCTACGGCCTTGGCTTCATCGAGTCTGATTGCGTCGCAATTATCGATGCCGATCTCCAGCACCCACCCGAACTTCTTCCGACATTGGTCGCTCCGGTCGTCAACGGCGAAGCCGATCTGTGCCTCGGCAGCCGTTACCTTCCGGGTGGATCTTCCATCGGGCTTGGTTCTCTCTGGCGTCGGATTGCATCCAAAGGGTCAGGTCTGCTGGTGCAGTTCTTGTTTCCTTGCACCCGGATCAGCACCGATCCAGGCGGGAACTTTTTTGCCTTCCGTCGTTCGGTGGTTGACGGTGTCGAGTTACGGCCAATCGGTTTCAAATTCATCACCGAAGTCATGGTGCGAGGTGATTGGGAGAGGCTTTCGGAGTTCCCCTACCAATTCGAGCCGAGGAACGGCGGGGTCTCCAACACATCCCTGAGCGATGGCCGCGATTTCCTCAATCATGTGCTGAAACTCCGTGCGACGACCCCACTCGGAGGCCGGGAGGTTTCTATCGCCACGAACACCACGGAGATGGTGCGCAATCCACCGGTCACGATCGATCTGCGAGACCAACCGAGCCACCCCGAAGAAGCAGGCGCTGCTCGTGAGGCCTCGGAAGTCGCTGGGCAACTGTGAGACCCGATTTCGCCTCCCGTCGCAGGGGAACCGCGTCACCATGCGCGCGCTGATCATTGTCTCTGAGGCCCCGCCGGTGCAGTCCGGCGTCGCCAAATCTGTCGAGGAACTAGCTACAGGTCTTCGTGCCCGCGGCCACGATGTTGAGGTGGTCTCGTCGGCGGATGCACCGAGCTTTCGGCGCGATGAATTCCGGCTGTCGCTCCTTGCGGTGAAATTTCCTGGGTTGGCGAAACGCCTTAGGCAGTTTGACGTTGTCAACGTGCACGGCCCATCGCCGAGCATTAGCGACCTTCATCTCGCCCTACTTCGCTTGATCCCACGCTCGAAGCGGCCTCGGGTTGTCTACACGCACCATTTTACGATGGACCTCAGCCCACCGTGGACCAACCCGCTAACCCAGTTGTACGACCGTGCCCATCGCTGGCTCGCCAGCTGGACTGCAGATCGGGTAATCGTTACGACCGACTCGTACCGGGAGCTTGTATCGGCCTACACCGAACGTGCGAATGTTCATGTCGTGCCCTGGGGCGTCGATCATCGTCGGTTTCATGCGCGAAACCGGATTGAGCGAAGCCCGGGGGAGCCGCTCCGAGTTCTCTACCTCGGGCAGCTCCGCCAGTACAAAGGCCCCGACATCGCTCTTGCGGCGATCGGGGGACAACAAGATCTCTTTCTCACTCTTGCCGGCGGCGGTCCGATGGCCGATGGACTCGAGTCCACCGCAGCGGCGGAGGGTTGGAACAACGTTGCAATCGTGGGTCGGGTGTCCGACGCCGAACTCCCAGCCCTTTTTGCCAGCCACGATGTCGTGGTTCTGCCCAGCACCACGGCGAAAGAGGCGTTCGGAATTGTTCTCCTCGAGGGGATGGCGTCTGGGTGTGTACCGGTTGCGACCGATCTTCCTGGTCTTTGCGACATCGCGGGACTCTCAGGGACGGTGGTGCCGGTCGAGGATCCGCAGGCTCTCCAAGCGGCTTTGCTTGAGTATGCAAACAACCCAATCCGATGGGCTGAGCAGTCGGTCGAATCGATAGAGGTCGCCAGCAAGTTCGACTGGAGTCGCACTGTCGACGAGTACGAAGCGTTGCTCGAATGGTGAGTCGGGAACTCCTCCCGGAACGGCGCGGTCGAGGTGACAGGCCAGTTGCTGTGCGGGACCGTCTCCCTGGTGTGCCAGGTGACGGTGTTCCCGATGAGGGCGTCCCCGATGACGGTGTTCCTTCAGATCCCGTCAACGACGAGACCCTCGTGCTCCGAAACTCTTGGACCGATCGGCTGGGGCTTCCGCTGCTCGTCATCGGCGCCGCGTTGGTTGCTGTCTTCGCGAGTTCGCCCGGGTGGTACATCGCGGATGCCCGTCTTGAGCACAGCCTTAACCCGTGGCAGTTTCTCCAACGCCATCAATACCTTTGGGATGCCGAACGCAGTCTCGGCAAGCCGCTTGCGTTCTTCTCGCCAGTGGTAGCGGGTGTCCAGAGCCTGCTTGCCGGGATCGGGTTTGCGCCCTGGGTAGTCGAGCGGTTTACCCACGCTATCTATCTTTCGCTCGCAGGCATTGGGACGATCCGGCTCACGCAGCATCTTGCTCCGGGGCAGCGACTCTTGCCTGCTCTTGCCGCGTTCCTGTACGCATTCAATCCGTATACGACGCAATTTCTCACACCATCCGGGCTTTTCTTGCCATATGCGCTTGCGCCGTGGTTTGCGCTCTTTGCGCTTCGGGGCACCGAGGTGGTCGGCGGAACGCGGTCAGACCGAGCGGATCGGCCGTGGCGCTATGCGGCATCTTTCGCCTTGACCATCTTCTGTGTCGGGCTGCTCAACACAGCATCGCTGGTGTACTCGTTGATGCCGAGTGCTGTGCTTCTCGTAGCCGCAATCTTTCACCAACGCACCGCGACTATCCGGTCTGTCTGGTCATGGTTATGGCGTACTTCGATACTCACCATGGGTGTATCGGGGGCGATGTTGGTGGTCCTCTATCACGTGCTTCCCGAAGTGGCTGTGAACTTACAGACCACGGAAAAGCCCGAGACGGTCGCGCAATTTGCGTCGGCTGGCGAGTCCTGGCGCGGCCTGGGCCTTTGGATTTCCTACCTCCGGCTTAACGGTGCAGCTCTGCGGCCTCAGGTTGCGGGGTACTTCACGAACCCACTCATCATTCTGAGCACGTTTGTCCCTGTCGCTTTTGCTGCAGTTGGCTTGCGATTTGGCCAAGTTCGGTACCGGGTAAGCCTCGGCTTCTCACTCGTGATTGGGGTGATCGTGATGTCGGCGTACCACCAGCCCGATGACCCGAGTCCCCTCGGGAGTTTGGTCGGGTACCTCTACTCTGACTTCAACATCACGCGTAGTTTCAGAAGCGCCTACAAAATCGGAGCGGCGGTGCAGCTGGGTGTTTCGATTCTCGCTGCCGCCGGGGTAATCCATCTTTTTCGAACGTGGGCGTCACTTCAGCGGTGGAACGGCCGAGCGCTTCGCAGCGTTGGCGGTGTTGTCGTCGTAGCAGCCTTGTTGCTGTCGGCGTTCCCGTACTGGACCGGGAATCTGTACAACGAAGCCGACGGATTTCAGGAGATGCCGGACTACTGGGAGGACGTCTTTGATTGGTTTGATGAGCGCCCCGAAGGCCGAGTGCTTGTGCTTCCCGGCGTTTCGCGAGCCCGCTACACCTGGGGCTACGTGAACGACAACCTTTTCGAAAGTCGTCTGAAACAGACGCTGGTGATGCGCCAGTCGCTACCCCAAGGGACGCCTCTCGCTGCATCGCTTGTAGCCGAAATCGAAACGCTGATTCTCGACGAGTTGGTTTCAGCTGAAGCTCTTGGTGATCTACTCGCGGAGCTGGGTATCGATTGGGTCGTGATCCAAAACGACCTCGATCATGAGCGGCTCGGCACTCCTCGCCCCGAACAATTTGATCACCTCAGAAGCCCCGGTGCCCTCCGAAACGTCGGCGTCTTCGGACTTCCTGGCGAGAACATCAGTTCCGGGCTCGGATTGGGTACCCAGCTACATCCAGTCGAGGTGTTTCGGGTAACCGACCGCGCAGAGATCGAATTCGACGAGCGACGACCACTTGTGGTGTCGGGCGGTGGTGATTCGGTGGCTGGTCTTGCCGAGTTTGGATTGCTCGACCAGTCGGGTGTCTATACGGCGACGGCCGACGAGTCGAAGGTCCGTTCGCTGCTTCGCGATGGTGCGGGGGCTGTGATCACCGATGGAGGGCGCCGTCAGGCGACTCGCGTCACGACGTCGCGTAATCGCTCCTCCCACACTCTTGCTCTCGGGGAAGACGTTGGGCGAGAGCCGCAGGCTCTCAATGGAGATGCCGAGTACCAGACCGTCTCCTCGTACGGTGCAGCTTCGACGGTTACGGCTTCTCGGTACGGTGGATTTGAGGACGCCTGGAACACGACTGTTCGCCCGGGTCTGGCTGTTGATGGTGTCGACGAATCAGCCTGGGTGCTCACTGGCGACCAGTCGACAGTGGGCGAAACCCTTACGTTTGATTTTGCGGTGCCGGTCGATCTCCGCACCATTCGCATACAGCCGTATGCGGCGAACGCATCGGCGCGGCGGATCACTCTGTTTCAAGTAACGGCCACTGCCGGTGACGGAACGGAGACTGTCGTCTGGCTCGATAACCAGGGCACGGTTCGTGAGCCGCGGTTCGGTGGGGAAGTCGAGTTCGACGCCACCATGCGTGTGGAAGTCGAAATCTTGTCCGAATGGCGCTTTCGTAATACCGGGGTCGGTATCGCCGAGGTGAGCTTTGGAACGCCGGATGGGCCACTCGACATCAGCGAAGGGCTGAGAACGCCGATTGACCTGGAGCAGCATCTGAGGGAAGGCGACCCAGTCAGCTACGTCTTTAGCGCGGAGGATCCCGTCGCAAACTTTACCGACGACCTAGCTCTGCGCCGAACGTTTTTTAGCCCCGGTCTCAGTGATCTAGGCGCCGAGGTCGTGCTGCGACTATCAAGCACCACGCCCGACCGAGTGGTGGCCGAGCTCCGGGGATCCCAGCTCAACTCGTGGGGCGACACCCGATGGGGCAATACGCTTGCAAGCAGTGGTGTTTTTGCGACCGATGGCGACCCGACGACCGCGTGGGAGTTTGAACCAACCGGGCAGAATATCCTTAGCGTTAATCTGCCCGAAGACATCGTCTACGGGGCGACCATCGATGTCGCAGTCTTGCCCGACGAGCTCCTCAGCTACAGCCGGGCGCGGCGCGTTGAAGTCGACTTTCACGTCGACGGCGAGATAACCACAATCGAGACTCGCCTGCCGGCAAGAACCCGATGCGCGGCGGACGTGACAACACCTCTTGGCGATGGTTGCGTTGAACGCCTCCGAGTGATGCTCGATGAGCCAGTGGTGACCGAGCACATTTCGGTGAGGTTTGTCTCCTCCGATGTTCGGCTTGGCCTGGTACGAGCTCGGCCGATTCGGGTTACCGAGGTAACTCCGGTCGGTCCCTTCACCGACTACGAATCGGCGGAGCTGCATGCCGCAGATGACAGCTGTCGTCCGCTCCTGCGCATCAACGATGCCGAGTTGCACTTCCGACTAGCGATCTTTGGTGACGACGGCGAGCTCCGACCGACGAGTCGAGCGACGAGCTGTGACACCATCGACCTCGCATCAGGCTCTCAGCAGCTCGAGCTTGTGGAAGCGGCGCATGGTTCGGTCCGCCATGCCTGGCTTCGGAGCGATGCCACAGCGGCAGAATTGCGCATAGCGAACCCGTCGGTGATTCGGTCGACTATCACCGAAATTAGTCCGGTCCGGCATCGCATCGATGTTCAACCTGATGGGCCGGGATGGATCCGAACCGACATTCCTTCCCATGCCGGCTGGCGTCTGCGCGATGCGCCCTCTGGGGCGGCACTAGTGAACCTCGACGGAATGGTCGGCATCGAACTTCTGGCTGCGGGTGACTACGAGCTCGATCTTCGCTTTTCCCCGAATGGTCTGTACCGAGTTGGGCTTCTCGTGTCGCTTCTGTCGGTGATGGCTTGTATCGGCATTGTCGTGTGGGGCCGTCCACAGCCGGTCGCCGTGGCCCCAATGGGAAGCGTGTTGAGAATTCGACAGCGCAATCCGGTGCTCCTGCTGGTGGTTCTTGGCGGAATCGGCTTTTTGTTGATGGGCATCCTCGGGCTGTTGCTCGGGGGCGTGATTGGAGCGCTGCTGACGCGTCGACCGCGGCTGTCTTGGCCATTGGCAACATGTTCGGTGCTTGCCATCTCAGCGATGACAGTCCTCGAAGTCGCCCCAACGGCAGAGCGTGTCGGGCGCTTTGCCGGCGACCGCCCGTTGACCCACGCGGTTGCTTTGCTTGCGCTGGTGGCATGGATAAGCGCGCTTCTCTTGATACCGACGGAAGCCAACTATCTGATCGACCAGAACGCGGTGCCGGAACCGGGCCGGATACGGCGACGCGTCTATGGCTGGGTTGAAGGCTGGGGCGAGTTCGCACGCTCGAAAGCGCAGTACTTCACGACTTCGTCAATGGCTCAGGGCCAGGCATGGATGCTTGGGTCGACCTTGGCCGTCTCTTTGGGAAGTTTTGTGTTCTGGGTGCTTGCCGCTCGAACCACGTCACCCGATGCTGTGGGCCGCGCGAGCGCACTCTTTAGCAGCACGTTTTTCCTCACGTACGTAACGAGTCTTGGGCTTCCGGTCGCCATAGGGCGATTTGCCCCCAGTAGTAGCCGTGATCACACGAGCCTCTACCGGTGGTCGATCTTTGCCACCGTTGTTACGTCGCTGGTCGGTTCGGCATTGTTCGCCGTGGTCGCACCGAATCATGTGCTTGAGCCACTTCTGGGTCGCGGCGGGTTCGTTGGTTTTCTTGTGCTGTTCGGAATGGTTGCAGGAGTTTCGATCTCAACCTTGGTTGATGTTCGGCTCATGGGACTTAACCGATACTCGAGCGTGTTCTGGCGCACAGTTGGGATCGCCGTGATCCGCCTTCCGGTTTTCATCGTGATCTCGACGGCCGACAACGGACTGGTCCTCTTTCTCGTCGCTACCGGCGCATACGCCATCACCGGGCTGGCGTACTTGCCATCTGGCTGGCGGTCTTCGGCGACTGGACCCATTCTGCGTCCACTGCCCGAAGCGGCTGTTGAGTTTCGAAATTTTGCAGCGGTCAACTACGTCAGTCAGCTTTCCGTTCAGGCCCCCTTCTATGTGACGCCGATGCTGGTTCTCCTCCAGGCGACGCCGGCCGAGAACGCCGAGTTTTACCTGGCATGGGGGATGATGTCTGTCGTCTTCATCGGAATTCAGGTGATGGGACGGGCCCTTCTGGTGGAGGGCGGGCGTTCGGTGCACGAGCGGCTTCATAAATCGCAGGTAACGATTCTGATCGGGTTGTTGGTCGCCGCCGGAGGCTTCGTTGGCTCTATCGTGCTCGGAGCGCTGGTTGTTCAGGTCTACGGAAGCGAGTACAGCGGGCTGCGGCAACTTCTGCCGTTGCTGGTGGCGGGTACGATCCCGTGGGCAGTTACAAGCGTTGCCCTTGCAATTTCGCGGATCGAAAAGGACACCAGAGCAACGCTTTATGTGACCCTCGGATACGCCTTATCGGTAATCAGCGCCGTGGGAATCGGACTGGCCGTAGCCGACGTGACGGGCGCTGCGTGGGGCTGGTTAGCCGGCAACGTCATTGCGCTCGCTGGAGCGATTCCAGCGCTAAGGACGACAATCGCGTCCTGGCACTCCCCAACGAATCTCGACCTGGAGAACGAATGAGTACCTCGAACGAAGCAGCGAAAGCTTCATCGAAAGTAGACACCAAAGCCGATCGAACGAAGGGCGACAAGCGCTCCAACGCCAACGGCAACGGCAACGACAATGAGGTCGAGGCGAGTGACAAGACTTCGGGTGTCGAAGAGCAGCGAGGAGTCTCGAAGTGGGCGCGTCGGATCGGTCGAGTCGTTGTCGCCGTCCTCGCGCTGCTCGGCGTGTTGTGGATTATCGATCGGCTCAGCGGCGGGGACGCTAGTCCGGAGCAGAGTCAGGTTGAGGTGGTCAGTCCCGTTCCTCCGGCCGGGGGGACCGGGGTGCTCGGCGGTGAACGAGGGTTCGGATTCGTCGACCTTTTCGAGCGACCTGAGGGTGAGACGTGGCTTGGGGATGCATCGGCGAACAACTCATGGCTGGAAATCACCGGTACCTGGGAGTCAACTGAGGGCGTTGCCCGTGTCGTCGAGCCGTCCGAGCGGGGTCCGAGCATCGCGGTGTACAACCTCGGTACCGCCGATGCGACGATTGAGGCTGACTTCGAGGAGGTCGAGGTCGGTTCAGGTCTCGTGTTCCGGTTCCGAAACGTGCTGAACCACTGGCAGGTGCGGGCCGCCCCGGCGGCCGGAACTTGGGTCGTTGTTCGGGTAGCTGAGGGGGAGGCGACCACCGTTGCAACCCTCGGATTGGCGCCCGTCGAAAGCGGAACAAGGATCGCTGTCACGTTGGATGGCGACCGGATCCTGTTCTACGCCGACGGTCTACTCAAGGCGGAAGTAGTCGATTCATCATTCCAGAATGCGACTCGGGTCGGCCTGTTGGCGCAGCCTGATGACGCAACGAGTTACCGCTCGTTTGTTGCCATTGGTCATTCGAAGAATGCCTTTGGTACCGATCCGAATGGTCCTGACCCGGACGACGCAGATTTTGATGCCGGCGATGATGCTGTGCCCGAACAGGATGAAGAGCAGTGACAGGACGAAGAGGAGTGAGCGTGACGCCAGCGATTGGTCGACGGTTGAGTTCTCTCGAACTCACGCGCTCTTTCCTAAGCGACCGCGGGTCAAGTCCGGAGTTCTACGAAGAGCTTGCACTTCGAGCGATCGAGTCATTGCCATGGGACGTCAAGGGTCGGCGGGTACTCGACCTTGGTTGCGGACCCGGCCATTATGCGCATGCATTGGAAAAGTCTGGCGCTGAAGTATTTGCTACCGACCTTGCTGTCGGCGAACTACAAAAGGCAGTTGTCGCACCGCCGCGCGTCTTCGCCTCGGATGCCCGTCAGCTGCCGTTTGGTGATGCGTCGTTTGATGGCGTGTTCTGTTCCAACATTCTCGAACATACGCCAGAACCCTTTGCAGTCCTCGACGACATCGCCCGGGTATTGAGTCCGGGCGGCTGGGGTTATGTGAGCTGGACGAACTGGCTGTCGCCTTGGGGAGGCCACGCAATCGCGCCGCTTCACTACCTTGGTCCAGAGCGTGGGATGCGGGTCTATCAACGGCTCTTTGGTGATCCGAAGGGGCACAACCTTCCCTTTGATGGTGTGTGGCCGACGCACATCGGCGACACCCTCGACTACCTCGATTCGATGCCCGAGCTCACTCTCGACGGCGTAGTTCCCAGGTACTACCCCAGCCAACGATGGATCATGAAGGTTCCCGGTTTGCGTGAGGTAGCGGCCTGGAATTGTGTTCTGTTCGTTCGTCGGACTGCCGAAACTCCGTCTCACCAACCTTCGGCGGAGCCCCAGTGACGGCTCCGAAGGTGCTCTACATCGGCGGCACCGGTCGCTCGGGTAGTACCGTGCTCGACCGACTGCTGGGTTCTATCGATGGCTGGTTTAGCGGCGGCGAGCTCGCCTTTTTGTGGCGCCACGGGCTTGGCAATAAAGGCCGATGCACCTGTGGCGAACCGCTGGCGAGCTGCCCCCTCTGGAGCATGGCCTTGGCCGATGCCGGCATCACCGAGGCTGATGGTGAGCGGATGGTCGAACTGCGGCGCCGTTTCTGGTCGGTTCATCTGCCTTTGATGGTGAGCGAACGAACCAACAATCGTTTCCTCGATCGGCTCGGAGAATTCCCGCAAACCGTCGAGCGGCTCTACCGCGCTGTGGCGGAAAGATCGCAGAGCCGCGTGATCGTCGACTCAAGCAAAGAACCGCATTACGCCTGGATCCTTCGCCAACGGACCAGTCTTGATGTGTACTTCCTTCACCTTGTCCGCGATCCCCGTGCCATCGCCCACAGCTGGCAACGGAAGCGAGTCGAGCGAGGTCTCACCACTGGTCAGCTGATGGACCAGCGCCCATCACCGGTAGCGGCGGCGTATTTCAATGTTTCGAATGGTGCTGGCGAGGCGCTGTGGCGGGATCGTCCCGACCGCTACCGGTTTCTTCGATACGAAGACTTTGTCGCCGATCCAGCGGCCACGGTTGAAGCGTTGGCCGAATTCGTTGGCGAGGAGGTCAGTATCGATGACGTTCTGGCTGATCGAACCTTCCAGCCGGGTCCTGCCCACAGCGCATGGGGAAACCCCAACCGATTCAACACCGACCCCATCACGCTTCGCGATGATGCCGCATGGAGAACCGAACTCAGCCCTATCGATGCCGCCATTTCGAGCGGGCTTACCTCACCTCTTTCGTCCCGTTATGGCTACCCGCTATTCGATCGCAGCGACCCCGACGCACAACCCCGGGCTCAACGACTGCGCGATCTTCAACTCTTCCCCTCAAACGCGAATACGCACGGAAAATAAGGACCGACATGACCGACCTGTCTGACAAGAGCAACAACGGCAGCGAACCGCCTACAGATTCCGTTGAAAACGTGATCGCTGAGGTTGCCGAGATGAAGGGATGGATGCGAGATGACCAGGCAGTAATGCTCTGGGGTGCAGCTTCTCAGGTGCCGCCCGGAGGCCAGATCGTTGAGATCGGTAGCTATCACGGGAAGTCGGCGATTGTGCTCGCACGGGGATCGGAACCCTCGGTTCGTGTTGTTGCCATCGACCCCCATGCCGGAAATGACCGGGGGCCTGGTGAGTGGGAGGGATTGGCCGAGGATGGTCAGGCCGACAACGACCATTTCGAAGCGAACCTTGTATCTGCCGGGGTGCGGTCGCGGGTAGAGCATGTGCGGGAGTTCTCCGACGATGCTCACCCTCACGTGACCGGCCCGATTGACGCGTTGTACATCGACGGGGCCCATGGGTATGCCCCGGCGGTCAGCGACATCAGCGGGTGGGGAAAGCGAGTGAATCCCGGCGGCATCATGATGATCCATGATGTCTACAACTCGGTCTTCGTAAGCCTCGCTGTTATCCGACTCCTCTACCTCTCAAACGAGTGGACCTACCTTGGTCACGCCCAGTCGATGGCGCAGTACCAGAAGTCGTCCACGAGTCGGTTGTCTAACCTCGTCCGGCACCTGAGAGATCTACCTTGGTTCGCCCGCAACATGACGTTGAAGGCTCTACGTGCCGTCAAGCTCGAAAAAGTCGGTCGACTTCTCGGCCACGAACCCGGAAGCGGGCTGTATTGATCGGATCTGCAAATGAGGCAGATGAGTCGGAGCGCCGTTTGGTCGACCAGGGCAAAGCCCGGTTTCATAGCGATTTCCGGCCGTTCTGGGGATTGGTTGTGTTTGCAATAGTTGCGGCCGCGTGCTCCTCAGGTGACGACCCTTCGGCCAACACTCCGCCCTTGGTGAAGGCCGCCACAACGACATCGAGGGCCGAGCCGGCGACTACGTCGACCACCGGCCCGACAACAATCGAGCCGAGAGCGCGTAGCGAAGCTGATCCCGAGGCTCCGAACATCATCGTGTTTATGACCGATGATATGGCGGTCAACCACCTGCCGGCTCTGCCCCGGATGCAGGAACTCATTGGTGACGTCGGGTTGACCTTCGACAAGTCATATGTCAACTATCCAACCTGCTGCCCGTCGCGGGCGACGTTTCTTACCGGACAGCATGCGCTGAACCACCGGGTGTTGTGGAACGTGGGGCCGAACGGCGGTTTTGCCAACTTCGAAAACCAACACACCGCGTTGCCACCAGCGCTTCATGCGTCCGGGTACGAGACCTATTTCGTCGGAAAGTACCTGAACGGGTTCGGCTACGACGACGAAACGCAATACACCCCGCCTGGTTGGTCGAGCTTCCATGGGCTCGTTGAACCATCGGCAGTTTTGTACGACAAGTTTTCGATCTTCCACGAGGGCGAGATCGTCCACTACGGCGAGACAGGGGACGACTACGTCACCGATGTGATGACCGAGTTGGCTCTTGACGACCTCGCCGCCCACGAGGCAGGCGATGGGCCATTCATGATGTGGATGTCGTATCCAGCCCCGCACCCAGCGAGCGGCATTAGCCGCCCGGCGTTCGAACAAGGCGGTCCGGCCGTGTTGGCTGACGCGATCCGCGAGGGAGAGAAACCGCCGGTCCCGGCGCCTCGCCATCTTGGGCTAGCGGCCGATATCGACCTGCCGAAAAGCGAGAGTTACAACGAGGAAGACATCAAGGATAAGATCCCGCCTCTTCGACGCAAGCCTCTGAAGGACGAACCCGGGATCGAGAGTCGCTACCGTGCCGAGTATGAGTCGCTCATCTCCGTAGACGAGAGCATCGAGAGCATTATTTCCAGCCTTGATGATTTGGGTGAGCTAGAGAACACGTACTTTCTCTTCACCTCGGACAACGGACAATTCCACGGCCAGCATCGCTTCTCTTTTGGCAAGTACTTCCCGTACGAACCATCGAGCCGGGTTCCATTGCTCATCTCGGGACCTGACGTACGAGTTGGGCGATCAGACCTTCTCGTCAGCAACGTCGACCTTGCGCCAACGATTGCCGATCTTGCCGATGTTGAGCTACTTCGGCCCCCCGATGGGAAGTCCTTGGTCCCGGTTCTCACCGATCCGGATCTCTCCTGGGAGCGAGCATTGTTTATCGAGGGATACGGCCCCATAAGAGAGCTGCGGCCACAATTCAACGTTGTGCGATCGGATCGGTGGTTCTATGCCGAGTGGAGCTCCGGCCACCGAGAGTTGTACGACATGATCGATGACCCCGAGCAACTCGAGAACGTTGTATCCGATCCTGTTCATGACGAAGTGATTCAGCAACACCAGAGGTGGCTCACCGAACTTCGGGAGTGTGGCGGGCCGGAATGCGCTGAGGTCGGCAACATCCCGGATACATAGGGAGTCGGTCGATCGGCTCGAGCTCTGATTGGCGCAATGTAGACGGTGGCATGCGCTCGTCGTTCGCTAGAGTTTGACGGTGCCCGAACCCTCGCAGCCCCTTCGCATCGGTGTCTTTGGTGGCACGTTTGACCCGCCTCACATCGGACACTTCTTCTCGGCGATCTCTGCTGGTCACGAGCTGAAGCTCGACCGAGTGCTGTTGGTCGTGGCGAATGACCCGTGGCAAAAAAGCGACCGGCAGGTCACACCCGCCGAAACGCGCCTCGCAATGGTCGACCACGGCATCGCCGATATCGACGAGCTCGAATCGAGTCGCATCGAACTCGATCGAGGGGGCGCTACCTACACCGCCGACACCCTCGAAGCGATGTACGAGCACTATCAGACACCACAGGGCCCGCCAGAACTCTTCCTGATCGTTGGCAGCGATGCTGCTGCAGGCCTCGACACTTGGAAATACCCGGAGGTCCTGAAGCGCCTCGCCACAATCGTTGTGCTCGAACGTCCGGGCGATGGCGCAGGCAAACGACCGCCCGAGGGATGGGACTTTCGGGTCGTCAAGCTCCCCGGCCTCGAAGTCTCTGGAACGACGATCCGCAACCGTGTGGCTGCAGGCGAACCAATTGACTTTCTTACCCCGAAATCCGTCGTGCAATTTATCGAAGAGGAACACCTCTATGTTGCTCTCGAGGGCCACTAGACTTACGGCGCTGTGACCATGTCAACCGACGTACCTTCTGCGGGCTCTGCCGATCCTGCGACCGATAACGACCCGTCGCTCAGTATCGAGGACCGGGTCGCTGCGTCTGAAGCGGCGTCGAGTGGCGACGGAAAGAAAATGTGGGGGCGAGGCCGCCAGCGGATCGCTCACCCTGCCGCCTGGCCGTGGCGATGGATCTTTCCGCTGGTCACCCTGGCCGCGGCGCTGGCTGTGCCGGTGCTGAGCGGTATCGCGACAAAGGCGGTTCTTGACAGCACGTCGGGTGTTCAAGCGACCGAGATCACCGATCCAAACGCTGAGGGATTTGTCGCCTTAGTAAGCCCGACCGAGTCGTTCCTTGCCTTGCACGTCGACGACGGCGACGTATTGGTCGGAGCGTCGTTGCTTACCTTGAAGGGCAGCGAGGACGTCGGTGGGACCGTCGTGGTGTTTCCGGCAGAGTTTCTCACCACGCCAGCTGGTGTCGAAAGCCCCGAACCGATCCACCTCTCGTATACCGATGGCGGCGCCGAACGGGTCGTCGACGGCATCGCTCGTACCTTGGGCACGCGGCCTCAATCATCGTTTGAAGTAATTCCGCCGTCGCTTTGGTACTCGCTCATGACCCCCGTCGAAGGCTTTGAATACAGCATCATCGACGATCTTTCATTCACCTCAGCGGACGGCAGCGTGACCCGAATTCCTGCTGGTGCCGCCGAAGTGGGTGAGGAAGAAGTGCTCATCGTCTCGTCAGCGCTCGGTAACGAACCTGGCATCGCCCGAGCAACTCGTATCGAGCGGCTGTGGAAGGCATGGATTCAAGCAATCAAGTCGTCGCAGGTCGAAGACCCCGTGGGTCCCGGTTCAAGCACCCTCAAAACCTTCATCGAACGCATCGCCGGCGGCACCTCGGTCGTGCAAGGAATTCCGGCGGAACCGTTCCGGGTCGACGGCACGTCGAAGCCGCTGTACGTGGGCCTTCCAGCTGAGATCGATGAACTTCGGAATACGATTATCCCGTTTATCTTGCCGATCGAGCCAGGGGCAGCTCCGGTAGTCGAGATCGTGAACGGCACGGGCGATATCAGCCAGAACGACTCGGCGATCGACACGGTGGTGCGAGCCGGTGGATTGCTTTCGGTGGTCGGAAACGCCCAGATCTTTGGGGTGTCGACCAGTCGGGTCCACTACTACAACGCCGATGATCTGGCTTTTGTCGAAGATCTGTCCGAGCGTCTTGGTGGCGTTGAGGTCCGGTTCTTCGATGTTGAAGAGAGCACGGTCGACGTGGTGGTCACCCTCGGTAGCGATTACCTTTCAGAGTAATGACCGACACCACCGCCGATTCTCACGACTGGCATATCGTTGCCGCGCAAGCGGCTGAAGACAAGATCGCTACTGACACGATCATCATCGATGTTGGCGATGTTATTGGCATCACCGAGTTCTTCGTGATTACCAGCGGTGCAAACACTCGACAGGTTCGAGCCATCGTCGAGTCGGTCGAGGAAGAGATCACCAGGCTGTATGGCCCGAAGCCGATCCGCATCGAGGGTATGGATTCAGCGCAGTGGGTCCTCATGGACTTCGGTGCGTTCGTGGTGCACGTCTTTACGACCGAGGTTCGTGAATATTACGAACTCGAGCGGTTGTGGGGCGATCGACCACGCGTGGCGTGGCAGACCGCAGCTAACAAGTAGCAGCCGGCTAGGACGCAGTAGAGCAGAACCCGGCCGGTTAGATCTCGATAGTGATCTCGAAGGTGCCGGTATCGAAGCCGCCGAATGGGTCGACCACTGTGTAGGTGATCCGAACGATGTCGCCGTCGACAGGCGTGTAGGCGTTGGCCCCGCCGTTAGCGGTGTCGCTTGGATCCCAACGAATCGTTCCGGCGTCAGTGCCGGTGGGTTCGATAATGATGGCGCCACCGGGATAGCCGGCGCCGCCGCTTGGGGTGCCGAAGATGGCGAGTTGATCGCCGTCGATGTCGAAGTCGTTGGTGAGCACATTTACTTCAACCGAGGCTGAGCCATCGGCGGTTTCGGTGTCGTTAGCGGCCTTCGGTGCATCGTTCTTGCCGATGACGATCACGGTAACTGTTCCGGTGGCCGTAAGGGCCCCGTCGCTAACTTCGTAGCTGAACTGCTCGATAGCTGATCCGCCTTCGGGCGTTGCGTCGAGCACACCGGTCGGGTCGTAGCTGACGGTGCCGGTGGTGCTGTCGAGGAGCACGAGGCCCAGACCAGTACTCGTCACGTTCGTGACGGTGAGCGGGTCGCCGTTTACGTCGGTGTCATTGCTGAGTACATCGATGATGACAACCGAGTCTTCGTCGGTCGTCGCCATGTCGGTTGTGGCAACCGGTGCGGTTGGGGCCGTCGGAAGGTCGGTGGTTTCGCAGTCCTGCTGCGTTCCGAACAGTGCGCAATCATCTTGGCCGGTTCCGCCCGTGACAACGTTGGTGCCGGTTCCGCCGTCGAGGATGTCGTCGTTCGAGCCGCCACGAAGATCATCGTCACCGCCGCCACCGTGAAGCTGGTCGTTTCCGGGGCCGCCTACGAGGAGGTCGTCATTGGCGTCGCCGTAAAGGGTGTCGTCGCCGGCGTCGCCTCGCAAGATGTCGTCGCCGCCACGACCCTCAAGAGTGTCGTTTCCCTTTTTGCCTCGGAGAGTGTCGTTCCCGCCCATTCCGGTGATGGTGTCGTTGCCGCCTTGGCCGATAAGTACGTCAGGTCCTGGTCCGCCGTCGATGGTGTCGCCGCCCGCGCCGCCACGAACGATGTCGGCGCCGTTGCTTGCATACACAACGTCAGCTCCGGCTCCGGCCTTAATCGTGTCGTTGCCGTGGCCGGCGTGAATGATGTCGTCGCCGCCCTTGGCCCGGATGAAGTTGTCGGACGGGCCAGCACAGATGAAGTCGTCGCCTTGGGTTCCGGCGATCACCCGTGTGTCGGCAATGATCACGTTGTAACCGGCGGGCGCGATGCCACAGTCGGTTGCCTGGGCCGAAGCGGGGGCAACCGAGACGGCGAGAGGGGCGATGAGGAGCGATGCCGCAACAGCTGCGCGGCGGGCGGCAGTAGCGGGGCGAGTCGCGGAGCGAGATGGAGTGAAAATCGACATGGGGCACCTTCCAAGCGGTCCGGAGCTTCGAAGTAGCCCGAATCCAAGTGCCTTCCGATCGGCTTCAGGGTCGAAATTTTTAGTCCGAGGGCTTTAGCGATACCAAAGCTGTCATCGCAGCGGCGAGCAGCGAGGGCCAATACCCATCGACATCGGGGACCAGGTCGCCGGAGGTCGCGACGAAGGTTCGCTGCTGCCCGGCAATCGGCAGCTCGGTGACTTCGGCGAGTGCCCCCGGTTCGGTGAAGATCGCCACGAGGTCGCTGAGCGCGATTTCGGCGACGCCGTCGAGTTCTACATGGTCGGGGGCGTAGGCGGCGAGTGGTCGGTCATCGAGGAAGAGGAACGCGTGCACCACTTCGCGATTGTTTCCTTCTGAGCCGGGGTCGGAATCGGCGATTCGAAACGTTCCGAGCGATACCAAATCGTCGATTGCTGGTGTGATGCCGAGCTCTTCATGGAGCTCACGGACCCCGTCAGCGATCGTTTCGTCAGCCAGGATGTGGCCGGCGGCGCTGAGATCGAGCAGGCCGGGGAAGGCTCGTTTCGTCGCTGATCGTCGTTGGAGAATGGCAAAAGGTTCACCGTTGCGATGAGCGATGACGAGGCAATGGAACACCTCGTGCCAGTGGCCGAGACGGTGCACCTCGCTGCGGGGGAGTGCCCCGAGCGAGGTGCCGTCGTCGTCGAACGCAGCGAGAAGTTCATCTCCAGACACGACCGCCATGCTACCCGGCGGACTAGTGCCGACGAGGTGCTACTTGCGCTTCTTCACTTCGCACTTGGTGAACTTGGTCCCGCGACCATCGATGCAGGCATCGGAGCCAGCGCCACCGTCGATGGTGTCTCGGCCCTTCCCGCCCTTGATCATGTCGGCGCCGCCGCTGCCCTTGAGCGTGTCTTTGCCGCCACCACCGTTGATTGCATCGTCGCCCTTGCCGCCGTCGATGGTGTCGTTGCCCTTGCCGCCCTTCAGGTTATCGCCGCCGTTGGTGCCGGTGATCTTGTCGTTGCCCGAACCGCCATTGGCTGTGGTGACTCCCGAGATGGTGTCATTGCCGGAGCCGCCGATGATGGTTCCGAGGATGCTGTCGGAGCCGATGAGCGTGTCATTACCCGCTCCGCCGTTGATGGTGAATGGTCCGCCGCTAACGGTCAGGGTGTCGTTGCCGGTGCCGCCATCGACCCGAAGAGGACGGATCTTGGGGCAGTTTGCCGGCTCGCTGTCTTCAGGGTTGTGAGCCACACCGATGATGATGTCGTTGCCGTCCCCGCCGTTGTAGACCTCGGCTTTGCTGCAAACGTTGCGGAAGTAGAACGACCGGTAGCCGTCGATGATGTCGTCGCCGGGGCCAGCGTTGACGGTGTCGTCATCGGGGCCATCGAAGATCAGATCGTCGCCCAAGCCGCCGTTGATATTGTCGTCGCCTGAGCCTGCGCAGACCACGTCGTCGCCAGGGCCGGCGCTGATGACATCGTTTGCTGCCGTGCCGACGATGACATCGTCGCCGCCGGTGGGAATATCGCCAAGGATGAGCAGAACGGTTGCTTGGCGACCTCGGCATTCGGCATCGGAGCGGTCGAGGGGCGTGGACCGAAGAAGCACATTTCTGGCGGTGTTGCTATTGCTGCCCACGGCCCAACTTGGTCCGGCGTAAATGAATTCGTTAAGTCCGCCGCCAATGATGTTGGCCGAGCGGCCACCGGTGCCGATCGAGTCGAGACTGTTGTGCAGCGATGTCCATGTGACTTCATCGTTCGACGGGTTCCAGACATAGGTGTCGCCGGTTCCGAGCTCGCCGGTGAAGGAGTCGTAGTTTTCGTCGTCGCTGTCGAACTTCGAGACTGCGGCGCGGGTATCGAAGCCGACTAGAAGGCCATCGGGAGAGATGTCGATCCGGTAGCCAAGCACGGTATCGACCGCTGCGGGCATGACCGAACGAGCCCCAGTACTGAGGTTCTTGATCATGGGACGGACGCCTTGGTAGGCCACCGTCGAGCCGTCGAATGAGAGCGCGACCGAGGTGTTCCAGAACTTCGACCCGTCGAGCTGCGCAAACGGTGCGTGGGTCTTGCCGTGGCTCGTCCAGCGGGCGGTGGCGGCGTCTAGGTCAACGGTGTACAGCCGCCCAATCGTTGTGTAGGCGGCAACCACCGTGCCGTCTCCGCTAATCGCGGTGTTGTTGAGCCAGCCCGCTGGGGAAAGTGCTGGGAGAGGGAGCACCGCGCCACTAGTCAAGTTGACAAGAACAGCCTCGAAGCTTCCACCACCGGCCGGTATGAGACCTGATCCGGTCCGACCGTTTGACGAGAGGTCGTGCAGGTAGCCGGTAAAAGTGATGTTCTTTGAACGGTTGGTGTTGAGGTTGTAGGTGGTTGTGCTGGCCGGCGCTGCAACGTTGTCGGTGTAGTACTGGACGGCTAGGGTGGTGCCGTTGTCGCTGAGGGCGATGTGAGGTTCTTGGCTGGTGAGGCGCCCTCGGGTGGATACGTCGCCAGTCGAGATGTCGACCGTGACCACCTGGTATTGGTCGTTCTTGGTAACAACGGCGGCGGCGATGGTGCCGTTCAAGTCGACGGCGAGGTCTTCAAGGGAGTCGTCGTAACCGGCGGCCAACGGGTCGAAGAGGATTTCTTCGGCAACAAGTGGTGTTGATAGCCGGCTTATTTGGGCGGTCGCCGATGGAGCTGCAGCAATCGTGCCGCAGAGTGCGGCAACCAGGGTGGCACAAACAATGAAAGCGACTGGCCGGAGGCGTGGCACGGTTGATGTGCCTGAACGTTCATGACGCATGAATCAGATCCTTGAAGAAGTGTTCGAATCGAAAACCACTCAAAGTGGTCGTAATGCTCCAAGGTACTGCGTGGGTTCTCAAAGTAAAGGTCTGATTCTCCCGATCTGGGGAGAAGGGCGACTACTGAACGCCGTTTTCGTAGCAGTCGAGGTTCATCTCTTGGGTTGTTTCTATGATGATCTCGGTGAGGGCCTTGATGGCGGGGCGTTGGGCGCTGGAGGTCTTGGTGATGAGTTCGACGGTGCGGTGCCGAGGTTGGGCGAGGTCTAGGACTACCACGCCGTCGGGGACCTGCTGGAGGCCGAGGTCGGGGATCAGGGCTACGCCAGCGCGTGCGGCAACGAGTCGGAGCGAGGTGGGGTAGTCGGCCACGCGGTGGGCGATGAATGGATCGATTCCGGCTTCGCGGTAGGACTCGACGGCGGCAAGTCCGCAGGTGTTGTCGGTTGGGGGAGCGATGAGGTCGTCGTCGACGAGTGATGCGAGGTCGATTGGCGAGTTGTCTTTTTTGCCGGACCGCTTGACAGCTTCGGGGTGGTCGGCCGGCACGATGACCCGGAACCAGTCGCGGAAGAGCATGACCCGATGAAATCCGTCGGGTACTTCGGTAGGTGACTCGTGCACGCCAACCACGAACGAGATATCGAGTTCCCCAGCACGGATGACGTCGGACGGAGATTGTGCGTCGACGCCCATGGTCCGCAGCTTCAGCTCGGGGTACTCGGTGAGCTTCTTCATAATCGGGCCGAGAAGAGTTGCAGCGATCGACTCGATGAAGCCAAGTCGGATCTCGCCGGCCACATCGCCTTGCACCCGTTCGATTGCCGCCTGAGCGAGCTCGAGTTGTTCGAGTACGAGGTCGGCGTGTTCGACGAGTTCTCGACCGGCGTCGGTGAGAAGGACATTGCGGCCAGAGCGCTCGAGCATCGAGACGCCGGTGACTTTCTCGGCTTGGGAGAGTTGTTGCGAGACGGCAGAGGAGGTGTAGCCCAGTTCCTTTGCGGCGGCGCCAATGGTGCCGAGGCGTGAAACCTCTCGGAGCATGCGGAGCTGTTGAATCGAGACTTCCATGTTCTTCACCGTCTCATAGTACCCATTAGTTCCGCTAACGAATATCGTTAAAGAATCATCGCTATTCATAAACAGTTGAAAATCGCATGATGAATGCATGTTCATCATCAACTGCCCAACATGCGAAGCCCAACAACTGGTCACCAACAAAAACATCGAATCGGTACACCGGACGAGCGAAGGAATGGTCGGCTATGTCCGCTGCCCCGGTGGGCACACCGTGCTCCACCAGTTCGCGATGGCCTACCCGAAACCAAAACCACCAGCTGCGGTTCTCGCTCTCCGAGAAGCCCAGGCGATCGAGGCAGCGGGCCAGGTAGAAGATGAAGCAGTAACCGCTGAACTTCACCTCGCTAGCTAGCGGCGAACCACTTAGCCCGGCCAGAAAAAGAGCAAGACCCAAGCGAGCCGGGAAGCTGCTTGGGCCTTACCGGGCTAAGTGTAGATGGTGGCGAAATTGCGGGACCACTTGAAGAGTTATCTAGGTCCTCTGCGTTTGCCGCTTTCCCTGAAGCTCGCCATGATTGCGTATGGGCACCGCTGTTCCGTTTCCGCAAATGCAACCACCGGGATACGAGTGGCTCGACGATGAGCCGTCTTTCGACCCAGCCCTTCATCTCCACTTGGAGGCTCCCAGCGAGATCATCATGCTGGCGGATCTTGGCTACCCGGACGACGAGATTGCGACGAAAGCAACGCCGGTCGCTGCATCGAGTCCGTTTCGGGTGCTGAGTGATGAGGGATCGAGGGTTCTTCTCGATATCGCCCGCCAGCTTCGCCGCTATGTTCGGCCTGCAGGCGAAAGAATCGAGAACATGCTCCGTGGCGGGTGCTACCGGTCGAGGTGGCTCCGTGATCTCTGCACGAGCGAAGACGTGACCGCACATCTCGAAGCCATTTACGGCATAGCGATTGCGCCCCACGCAATGCCGCTGCACCTCGGCCACATGAACTTTGAGCCGAACAGCATCGACAATGCGATCGACAAGTGGCACCACGACACGTTGCCGCTCGACTTTGTGATGATGGTGACCGACCCGGCCGATGTTGACGGCGGTCGCTTCGAGTATTTCTTGGGCACCAAACACGAAGCGGCCGAGCTATCGGCTGCAGGGCAAACTCCGCCTGCTGCACGCACCGTCGCCCCGGACTTTCCTGGGCCCGGGTATGCCATTGCTCTTCATGGCGACATGGTGGTGCATCGTGCCGGGCCGCTGCTGAGCCTTGATGAGCGGATCTCGATGGTCAATGGGTACGTGGCGCTCGATACGGCGACCGACGATCAGAGCCGATCATCGGACCTCATTGTGATCGACGACCACGAGGCGCTCTACACCGAGTGGGCCAAGATGGCGGCGTGGCGCTCGCAAGGACGACTCGCCTCACTGATCGAAGAGCTGCCGTTTACCGCCGACAAAGATGCGGTCATCGCCGAGCTCGAATCGGCCATCGCCGATACCCAACGAGCAATCGAAGAAATGCGAGCCGGCAAAAGCAACATGGATCACTACGGCGGCTAAAAACCCAAGGATCTGATCGCGTTTGACCACCTCTGCGGTGGCGAAACGCGAAAATTTCGGGTCGGTTCTGGGGGAAAACGAAAGAAGCCCAGGCTAGCCGTGAGGCTGCCTGGGCTTTCTTCGTGAAGTGGAGCTGGCGGGAATCGAACCCGCGACTTCTTCCGTGCCACGGAAGCACTCTAGCCAACTGAGCTACAGCCCCATTCGAAGGACTGACTGTAGCATCGCCGCCACAGCAAGCGAACACGGGCAAGGCTTCTCGGTGAGATTTCTCGCGGAATCCCTCGAACTAGCTTCTCGTTGCAGACTGCAAGCTTCCCGCAGCAGGCTGCAAGCTTCCAAGAGCAAAGCGCAGCCAATGCTGGCGTCTGGTTCTAGGCTTGAAAGCTATGGCAAACGGCTATCACCCGTCGGACTTCGAGACTCGCTGGCAGCAACGCTGGCTCGACGAGAAGACCTACGAAATCGACAACGACGATCCTCGGCCAAGCACCTTCGTGCTGTCGATGTATCCGTACCCGAGCGGCAAGGCCCATATCGGCCATGTCCGCAACTACACCTTCGGTGACCTTCTGGTTCGCTACCGCACCATGAACGGCTACGGCGTGCTCTCGCCGATCGGGTTCGACAGCTTTGGTCTCCCGGCCGAGAACGCTGCCATGAAGACGGGCGAGCACCCACGCACCTACACCGACGCTCGCATCGAAGAGTTGTCGAAGTCGCTCACCGGAATCGGCGCGGTCTATGACTGGCGCCGCATGGTGAAGAGCCACGACCCCGAGTACATGAAGTGGGGCCAGTGGATCTTCAAACGTTTCTATGAAGCCGGGCTTGCCTACCGCGACGAAGCGCCCGTCAACTGGTGCCCCGGTTGCGGCACCGTGCTGGCCAACGAACAGGTAAACCCCGACGGCACCTGCGACCGCTCGGGTGACATGGTCGAGCGCATCAACAAGGTGCAGTGGTTCTACCGCATCACCCAGTACGCCCAAGAGTTGCTCGACGACCTCGACGATCTCGATTGGCCACAGCGGGTCAAGACGATGCAGACCAACTGGATCGGCCGAAGCGAAGGCGCCGAGTTTGCGCTGCCTATCGCCGATGCCGACGGCAATGCCCGCACCGATGTGCCCGGTCTAGCCGTGTATACGACGCGCCCCGACACCGGCTTCGGTATGACCTTTGCGGTCATGGCCCCCGAGCATCCTCGGGTCGACGAGCTCACCAGCGATGACCAGAAGGCAGCCGTCGAGGCGTTCCGGTCCGAGGTAAAAGAGAAGAGCGAGATCGATCGCCTCTCTACCGAAGGCCCTATCGACAAGCGCGGCGTGGCCACCGGCTCGAGTGTCATCAATCCGTTTACCGGCGTTCCGATTCCGCTGTTCCTCGCCGACTATGTGCTCACCACCTACGGCACCGGAGCCATCATGGCCGTGCCTGGGCAGGACCAGCGCGACTGGGATTTCGCCAAAGCGTACGAACTGCCAATCATCCGCACCGTGGAGCCCGACGAAGGGTTCGACGGCGAAGCCTTTACCGGCGACGGCGTTGCCATCAATAGCGATTGGCTCGACGGCATGGGTGTTGTCGAAGCCAAAGCCAAAGCGATTGAATGGCTCGGCGCCGAAGGCTTGGGCGAAAGCAAGATCAACTTCCGCCTGCGTGACTGGCTGCTGTCCCGCCAGCGTTTCTGGGGTTGCCCGATACCCATCATCTACTGCGACGACTGCGGCGAGCAGTTGGTGCCCGATGAAGATCTGCCCATCGTCGCCCCCGACGATGTGGTCTTTGAATCGACCGGCAAGTCGCCGTTGGCCACCCATGAGGGGTTCCTCAACACCACCTGCCCCGAGTGCGGTAAGCCGGCAACCCGCGAAACCGACACGATGGATACCTTCGTCGACAGCTCGTGGTACTTCCTGCGCTTCGCCGATGCGTTTAACACCGAAGCGCCGTTCAGCGTCGAAGCCGTAAAGCGTTGGCTTCCGGTCGATCAGTACATCGGGGGCGTCGAGCACGCCATCCTTCACCTGCTCTATGCCCGCTTCTACACCAAGGCATTGGCTGATCTCGGAATCGCTCCCAAGGAACTGCGCGAGCCGTTCGCCCGCCTGTTCACCCAAGGCATGGTTCGTATGGG
>CALGZB010000263.1 GCA_937934655.1 uncultured Acidimicrobiales bacterium
TGTTTATGCACGACGTCCATCGCTGTTCAAAGGCGCTCGGGGTATGTGGTCCGGGCTTGCCGAGTCCGGGCTACTCGACGATCTGTTGGTGGCATTCGTAAACCGCAGAGTGGCATCGCTTATCGGGTGCGAGTTTTGACAAGACATCAACGCTGCCGTGGGCAGCGATGAAGGCGCAACCAACGATCAACTGCTGGCTGTAGCCGTCGAAGGCGCTCTCGATGCCTCGCTCTTTAGCGCCCGACAGGTAGCAGCGCTGGCCTATGCCGAGGCAATGACCATCGGCGACGTCGACGACGAGCTCTTCGACCAGGTGAAGTCGGAATTCACCGACGACGAAATCGTCGAACTCACTGGCGTCATCGCCTGGGAGAACAGCTCGGCCCGCTTCAACAGGGCACTGCGCATCCCTAGCCAAAATCTGTGGAATCCCGACCAGCGCTAGGAATCTCTGTCTGCCACTCCTGAACAGCGCGATCCCCGGTAGCGTGCCGCTGGGTTGAGCTCGACAGCGCCCGGAACAACAGAACTGACGGATTCGACCGTGGCGTATCAGCTAGGTGAAACAGAGCACACGGAGTCTGGGGCGAATGGCGCGATTCGCTTCGCGATCTTCGCCGGACTGGGTTCGGCTGTTGGTGCTCTTGTCGCTCTCATCGAGTGGGCGGCAATAGAGGTCGCCCTCCACGCGCTGGTCGAGTTGCCGGTTTGGGTCCAAGCCGGAGCCCCAGCGATCGGCCTGGCCGGTGTCGCTGTGCTCTACCGCCTGATGGCCGCCGCGCCGTCGTCATCTGTCGTTCCGGAGAAGCTCGACAAAACAACCACCGACGCGTACATCACCGCATTCCATGATGGCGAGGGTCCGGACGGCCGCCAGACGCTCCCAAAGGTTCTGTCGAGCTTGCTGACGCTCGGCACCGGCGGTGCGCTGGGACTCGAAGGCACCTCGGTGCTCATGGGTTCGAGCCTAGGCAAGACCACGTCGACCCGCTTTGGTCAGCTCTTTGGTCGTCACGGCCACCGGGTGCTTGTTGCTGCCGGCGCGGCAGCGGGAGTCGCCGCGGTCTTTAAGGCGCCAGCCACCGGCCTGATCTTTGCGCTCGAAGTTCCGTACCGGCGCGACATCGCCCGCCATGCGCTGATCCCAGCGCTGATCAGTTCGGCCGCGGCGTACGTGACCTTCGGGTTTCTGGCGGGCTCCGAAGCCCTTCTGGAGTTTGCGCCCGCCAAGGTGTCGCTCACCGATGAGCTCATCGCGGCGGTAACCCTCGGTCTCGTCGGTGGGGCCATCGCTCGCGGCCTGGCCGCGTTCTTCCACTGGGCCAAACATCTCGATGAACGAATCGGAATCATGGCACGCGTGGCGATGGCCGGAACATCGATTGCCGTGTCGATCGCCATAGCCAGTGCCATCACTGACCTACCGATTCTCCTCGGACCTGGGGCGGAGGTAGCGGCCTTGGTGGTCAACGACATCGGGTTCTCGATCTGGGCACTTCTAGGATTGTTTGCGCTCCGAGCAATCGTGACGGCGTCGGCATTGGGCGCCGGTGGCGTCGGCGGGCTGTTCATCCCACTCGTGGTGCAAGGGCTTCTTCTTGGTCGTGTCGTAGAGCTCGTGTTCGACGCTCCGCAGTCGGGCCTCTATCCGGTGGTGGGACTCGCCGCCGTTCTCGGTGCCGGTTACCGCACCCCGCTTGCCGCGGTGATGTTCGTGGCCGAGAGCACCGGTCGGGCCGAGTTCGTTATTCCGGCGCTCATCGCCACTGCGATCTCGCAGTCGCTCATGGGCGAACGTTCGGTTTCCGACAGCCAGCTCGGCGAACGGCAAGGCCAGCTCGAGACGAGATTGGGTGCACCTGCGATGTCGGTGATGGTAGGCGGAGTAGGCCATGTTGGTCCCGAGACTTCTCTTCTCGATGTCATCGACGAGCACGGCATACAACCAGCGAGTCCAGCCCTCCCTATCGCTGGCGACTGCTATGTCGGGCTACTGGTGCTCCACGACATCGCAACAACCATGCTCGAGCACGGTCCCGAGGCGACTGCGGCCCAGACGATGCGCGACGTTCCGGCCATCCATATGAACGAGTCCGCGATTCACGCCGCTCGCATTATGAATGACTACGACACCGCGGCGGTCGCAGTGGTCGATGACCACAACATGCCCGTCGGTGTTATCTCGGCGCTTTCGCTCGCTGGCCTCGGAGACCTCAGCGACCTGGACTAGTGGGGTCTAGCGGAAGCCGTCGAGGCGTTCTGCAGTATCGGTGATCGGGTATTCGGTATCGGCCTCGTAGGCCAGCGCTTCGCTCAACGACATCTCGGTTGTCTGGTGATAGAGGTCTTTGTAGGAGCGCAGCGAGCCGGCACTGTTCCCAGCAATCGAGCTGACTAGATCCGCGGTAGCGGCATCAAGTTCCGCCAAAGGTGCGGTTCGCGCAACCATACCGAGACGGTGCGCTTCAATGCCGGTGAAGTTACGGGCCGTGAGCGAGAGCTCTCGAGCCGCAGCCATACCGACGAGGCGGGGGAGTCGCTGACTCATGCCCCAGGTTGGACGCAGACCAAACTTTGCGTGGGTGTCGCCGAACTTTGCTTCCTCGGCGGCGATGATCACGTCACACGCCAATGCCAGCTCGAGCGCTCCGGTAAAGCAGAAACCGTTGACCTTTGCGATGGTCACCGCAGGCATCGTCGAAAGCAATGTGGTGACTTTTCGGGCCGGCAGGTCGAGGATGTCGCCAACCTTGCCGTTGACGAGCTCACGATCGCCGAGCGCCTTCAGGTCGACGCCAGCGCTGAACGCTCGGCCCGCTCCGGTGAGCACAACAACCCGGATGGTTTCGTCGGCGGCAAGCTCTTCGAGTGCGTCGCCGAGGGTAACCAACATGGTGGGCGTGATGGCGTTCAGAGCGTCGGGGCGGTTGAGCGTGATCGTCGCGACGTCGCTGTCGCGTTCGACAACGATCTCGTCGGTTTCGGTGGTCGTCATGTCAGTCATTGGGGCGTCCGATTGTGGTCTGGGTGACGGGGAGATCTCACCACACTCGGGACGGTTTTGAACAAAGCGAACCCTCTGAAAATTCAAAGGTGACCCATATCACCAGCTGTGAGCTAAGGGTTCACGCCACTGCGACCGATTTCACCGAGGGCGCGACCCGCGATTCCACCCTCCTCATGGTCTACTGACCTCCCGCTATGTGAGTGCGGACGCTTCCCCTAGCGCACTTGAGAGATTCCCCCATGCCCCTCGAACTTCCATCAACGCCTGATGTCGGACGTCACTACTGGCTGACTCGACGCGCCTCGGCACCACTTCGTCGTTTGTGGCTCGACACGACTCTTGAGAACGTCGAGAACGTACCCACCACGGGCGGAGTCATTTTCGCGGCGAACCATCTTTCGTTCATCGATTCGATGCTCCTGATGTACAGCGTTCCGCGCAAGGTGAGCTTCCTCGGGAAATCCGAGTACCTCGACAGCGCCGCTACCCGAAAGCTGTTTCCTGCTGCAGGCATGATTGCCGTTGACCGCACTGGGCGTGGAATTGCCAAGAGCTTGGGTCAGGCGCTCGAAAAACTCGATGCTGGCGAAATCGTAGGAATCTTCCCCGAAGGCACCCGCTCTCGCGACGGGCTACTTCACAAGGGCCATCCCGGAGTCGCCCACTTGGCGCTCCGATCGGGGGCTCCCATCGTGCCCATCGGCATCATCGGCACCGACGAGGCTCAGCCTCCAGACGCTCGTATCCCACAACGCGGCGCAGCCGTGAAGCTTCGGTTCGGTTCACCCGTGGACCTCGGATCGTGGGCTGGTGCTCGCCCAACCGGAACCGTGAAGCGGGAAATCACCGACCGAGTGATGCGAGCAATTGCCGACCTGTCGGAGCAAACGTATGTCGATGAGTTCGCCCCGAACCCGAGTCTGGTACCGACCAGCTAGGGCCACCTCGAAGAATTTCGTTCTCTTTGAAACCAAGCGGGGATGCCGGCGCATCTCACTGGTACGACAATTCGAAGGAACGCCATGAAC
>CALGZB010000264.1 GCA_937934655.1 uncultured Acidimicrobiales bacterium
CAGACTGCGTAGTGCGCTGATGGGACCGAGTTGTAGTAGTTGGTGCTGCTGTTGTCGGTGCCGAACGCTGGAGCCCCATTGCGATTGCTGTCGAGGTACACGTCGCCGAAGACGTCGAATTCGTCGTTGTTACACACGAGATCCTCGGATGCGACCGGCGGCGTGGTGGTGGTCGTTGGCGGAATCGTGGTCGTAGTGGTCGTCGTTGTAGTCGTCGTTGTGGTTGTTGTTGGAGCGATCGTCGTCGTTGTAGTCGTCGAAGGAGCAATCGTCGTATCGATCGGCACAAAGCCAATAATCGTTGGCATCGAACCAATCTGCGACGCCGTCGTCACAACCTCATCCTCGGTATTTCCCTGCAATTGCCCAAGCGCGACAAGCGAGCCGCCCACAATGACCGTCAAAAGCAGCGCATACTCAGGCGCCGACGCACCGCGTTCACCAGCGGGGCGCCAAAGCCGCAAAAGAAGCACTCGAAAGAGGGAAGCGAAAGAAGCCATCTCTGTTGCATTCGACACATTGGCGAGGTTCCCAAATAGGCCATTCGGCCTTGATCAGGCCTGTGACCAGCTTCTCTACGCCTCAGTCAGCTTGCGTCAATGAGCGTTTTGCTTCACCTACGACGTAAAACGATCCGACAACAAGGATCGGCTCCTCGTCTTCGACGATCGACATTGCGCGGTCGAGCGCTTCCGACACCGGGGTTGCTACTTCGACGCTTGCGCCGGCAGCGGTTGCTGCCGCGGCAACGTCTGCCGGGTCCATTGCGCGCTCAGAGTCGGGAGCCGTGGCAATAACAAAGTCGGCGCTGGTTACCCCAAGCGCTTCAAAGATCTCGCCCGGATCGCGGCCAGCCAGCATGCCGATAACGAACACGCGTGAACCTCCCGCTCCCATATGTTCCGACAAGGTCATAGCAACGGCCTCGGCGGCTTCGGGCGTATGGGCGGCATCGAGGACGATTAGAGGATCGGCGCTGACCACTTCGAACCGGCCAGGAAGATGCACCTTGCCCAGCGCCTCCTCGACCACATCGTCGGGAACTGGCCGATCGAAGAACTCTTCGACCGCAGCAATCGCGACCGCGGCGTTGGCGCCCTGGTGTTCGCCGAGCAGCGAGACGAACACATCGTCGTAGCGTTCGCGGGCAAAGATGTCGACCATCGAACCGCCAACCGCCAACCGATGGTTGTTCGCACCAAAGTCTCGGCGCACCCACTTGATGACTTCCGGGCCCTCGGCCTCAAAGATGCTGTAGAGCTCGGGGTCGGGCTCGCCCAGAATCAAGGTGCTGCCCGGTTTGATGATGCCGGCCTTTTCGCTGGCGATTCGTTGGCGGAAATCGCCCTGCCGGTCGGTGTGATCAGTACCGATGCTGGTGACGACCGCAACTTGGCCGTCGACCACGTTGGTGGCGTCGAAGCGCCCGAGCAGCCCGACCTCGACCACCGCAATGTCAACGGCGATATCGGAGAACCATTGCAGAGCGCCTGCTGAAAGAAGCTCAAAGTAGGAGGGCTGCGGATCGAGCCCCTCGCTAAACATCCGCAGGTCGGTGATGACCCGCGCAAGTTCTTCGTCGGTGATCTGCTCGCCATTCGTGCGGAATCGCTCGTTGATTGCTGTCACATGCGGCGACGTGAACGAACCGACGTGGAGACCCATGGCCACCAAGATCTCGGTGATCATTTGCACCGTCGAACCCTTGCCGTTTGTGCCGGTGACGTGAATCACCGGATAGTTCCGGTGCGGGTTACCGAGCGCGTCGACCAGAGCGGTCATCGCGTCGAGCGAAAGGCCGTCGATTTTCCCCGCGCTGATATCGGCACGCGCCGAAGCGCGAGCTTCAAAGTTGATGCGCTGTGACAGCCAGCTCAGGCCTTCTTGAAGATCCATAAGGGTCGAAGTGTAGTGCCCGCTTTCCATTCGTTACGGCTCGCCGGGAAGCGGGTATGGCCTATTCAGAAGCTGGTCAAGATCCGATCAAGATCGACCATCTGGGGTTCAGAAATCCCGGTTCCAGTCCGTTGTTGGAGATGGCGAGGATGAAGCAGTCCACAAACCAAACGGGAAACTCATGAAGATCAGCACCATTGGCCACAACGGCATAGTCACCGAGGCAATTGTCGACGACAAGGTCGCCGAGCTCACGAAACAGCTCGGGTCGCTTCCCGACCTCATCATCGCTCATCACACGGCGTCCGCCCTGCAACCCGTCCCGGCAGCACTCGCCAGCCATCTTCCGGGCTCAAGCTTTATGGGAACCTCATCGTGTCGAGGATCGGTAACCGAGAACGGCCAGTTTGGGCACGACGGGGAAGGCTTCACGCTCTGGGCAATCAGCGACGCCAAAGGCGCATACGGCACCGCACTCGAAGAGATCGGCGATGATCCGCACGGCGCAGCCCAACGGGCCCTCCAAGCAGCGGTTCGCGAAGCAGGACGCCCTGGCGAAGCCCCCGATCTGATCTGGATGCACGCCGCGCCGGGCCACGAGGAAGCTCTCATCGAGGCGATCGACGCCATCACGGGTGGCTCGGTTCCGATCACCGGAGGATCCAGCGCTGACGAAACCATCGGCGGCGCTTGGACGTGTTTCGGCGGCGGAAAGATCGCAGTCGACGCCATCTCTCTTGCCGTCTTCTTTCCAAGCACCTCCCTGTCGTGGTCGTTTCAGTCGGGGTATGTCCCCACGATCAACTCCGGCATCGTCACAAAGGCGGAAGGACGATGCATCTACGAGATCGACAACCTTCCAGCAGCGACGGTGTACAACGACTGGACAAATGGGCTCCTCACAGACGCAATCAGCAGTGACGACAAGAGCATTCTCGCGACATCGACGTTTCAGCCTTTGGGCCGCGAGGTCGGCCGTATCGGCGATGCCGAGCTCGCTGTCCCCTACTACGCGCTTCTTCATCCTGAATCGGTCGGTGAAGAGCTTCAGCTGAACCTGTTCGCCGCGGTCGAAGAAGGCGCACGGTTGACGGTTATGACCGGTAGTCACCAAAGCCTCCTCGACCGAGGTGGACGCGTTGTCACCGATGCCCGCCGTCGTCTGCCCGCCGGAACCGACGTTGCCGGCGGACTCCTTATCTACTGCGCCGGAGCAATGTTGGCCGTGGAATCCCAGATCGAGTCAGCTCGTCAACAAGCCCAAGAAGCGTTTGCCGGGATGCCTTTCAGCGGGGCGTACACATTCGGAGAACAAGGGCGACTCCTTGGCGGCGAAAACTGCCACGGCAACCTGATGGTCTCCGCGGTCGTCTTCGGAGCTGCAGCATGAGCTCTTCCGAACCGGTGAAGCTCGAGATGGGCGATAGCACCGCTGAGTTGCTGAACGACCACGAACGCCTCCGGGAAGTTTTGCTTTCGGTTGAATCTCTCCGCCAAACCGAGACAACCGGAAGGAAAGAAGCGCAGGCCCTTCTGTCGGGGCTCGAAGTCCTGACCAAGGCCAACTCCATCCAATCGATGTTCAAGGGCATCCTCGAAGTCATTGGAGAAGTCGTCCCTTTCACCCAAGCCGCAGTGTTGGTAGCCACTCCCGATGGTCTGCTCACCGTCCGGGCCACAACAACCGAAACGATGGTCAACCTGAAACTCCGGCCAGAACGGCTGATGACACGGGTGCTGGGCGGTGAGCCGGTGATGGTGATGGATCTTCTGCAAATCCCCGAGTGGGACCAACTCCCCCCGGCCACACGTGACAACTATCGATCGGCGCTGCTACTGCCTCTTCAAACCCCACAGACCCGGGCGGTGTTCGTGTGTCTACATGACGAGCCAGGGTCCTACAGCAAACGGCAACTCGAACTCCTCCAATACTTCACGCCACTAGCGGCTCAAGCGATCGCCCGGTCCGAAGAAATGGAAGAGATGGAAGGACTCATCAGCCGGCTCGACCATATGGCGCATCACGATGCGCTTACCGACCTCGCAAATCGCACGTTGTTTCAAGAGAACATGGCGGCGGCACTCGAGCGGGTTCGCCATAGTCGCCGCGAAGCTATTGGGGTCATCAATATTGATCTCGACGATTTCAAACTGGTGAACGACACGCTTGGACATGACGCCGGCGATGCACTGCTCATCGAAGTCGCAGCCAGGTTGCGCAGCTCAGTACGAGTTGGCGACACGGTTGCGCGGCTCGGCGGCGATGAATTCGCGATCCTCCTGGGCGGAGTGAACGACCAACAACAGGTCGACGACGTCGCCGAGAAAGTCGTGTCGGCGATCTCGGTTCCATTCGTCTTTCACGGCCACACCATCAGACCTTCGGCCAGCCTCGGGTCGACGTTTTGTGAAAAACCCGACCGCACCGCGGTCGTACTTCTCAAACACGCCGATGTTGCCCTCTACGACGCAAAGAGTTCGGGCGGAGGTTGCCATCGTTCCTTTACCCACGGGTTGCGGAGCGAGTTTGTGCACGACGAGATCGTCGAGGCAGAGCTCTACCGGGCAATCCAAAACGATGAGTTGGTGGTTCACTACCAACCAATTCTGCGAGCTGATGACCAAGAGGTCGTGGCAGTCGAAGCACTCGTGCGATGGCAACATCCTGTTCGCGGCCTGATCCCGCCGAACGACTTCATCCCCATCGCCGAACGAAGCAGTCTCATTCTCGACCTTGGCAGATGGGTTCTTCGACGGGCGCTCTCGGAATGCGCACCATGGCTACGAGCGGACTCGCAACGGCGTGTCGCCGTGAACGTTGCGAGCCGACAGATTCTCTCGCCGAGCTTCGCCACCGAGGTCACGACCGCTCTGACAGACAACAACCTCGATGCTTCCTGCCTTGAGCTTGAACTCAGCGAAGAAATCGTCGTCAAACGAACGGTTGAGGTCATGCTCCAAAACCTCGAACAGCTGCACCGTGACGGCATCGACCTCAGCTTCGATGATTTCGGCACCGGCTATTCGTCGATCCAACAGCTGCGCCGGTTTCCCGGGCAGCGACTCAAAATCGACCGCTCCTTCGTGATGCGCATGGTGTCCGACCAGGCTGATGCCGCGATCGTCAAGAGCATGGTCGAGCTGGCCCACGGACTCAACCTCACCGTCATCGCCGAAGGCGTCGAAACCCGGGCCCAGGAACACATGTTGGGCGAGTTCGGTTGTGACGAACTCCAGGGGTTTCTCTACAGCCGACCGCAGCCGGCCACCGTCATACTCACGGTTACGCCGCAAGCATCCATAAGCCCTCAACGTCGCGCAGCCTGAGCTACGGCCCTGAGAGCAGCTAGCTTCGGTTAGGAAGCAGCTCGGCGAGGACGTTCGTCGTTGTTCTTCGTACCGAGTTCGAGCGTTGGCTCGGCATCGCTCAACACAACATCTTTGGTGATGGTGCATTTGACGATGTCGTCACGGCTCGGAAGCTCGTACATAACGTTGACCAAGACCTCTTCGAGGATGGCACGAAGACCACGGGCACCGGTTCCCCGGTTGAGGGCCTGGTCGGCGACAGCGTTGAGCGCATCCTCATCAAAGACCAGCTCTACCTCTTCGAGATCGAAGAACTTCTGGTACTGCTTCACCAGCGCATTACGAGGCTGGGTGAGAATACGGACAAGCGCATCCTGTTCGAGGCTCGACACCGCTCCGATAACCGGAAGGCGGCCGATGAACTCAGGAATCAGACCGAACTTCGCGAGGTCCTCAGGAAGGACCTGAGCATAGAGCTCGCCAAGGTTTTTCTCTTCAGGCTTGCGAATATCGGCACCGAAACCAACGCCCCGGTTACCGACTCGGCTCTCGATGATCTGGTCGATCCCGGCGAACGCACCGCCAACGATGAAGAGCACGTTGGTGGTGTCGATCTGAATGAACTCTTGGTGGGGATGCTTACGGCCACCCTGGGGTGGGACCGAAGCTTGCGTACCTTCGAGGATCTTCAGCAGTGCCTGCTGAACGCCCTCACCAGAAACGTCACGGGTGATCGAGGCGTTCTCGCTCTTGCGGGCAATCTTGTCGATCTCATCGATGTAGATGATGCCCGTCTCGGCCTTCTTGACGTCATAGTCAGCGGCCTGGATGAGCTTCAGAAGAATGTTCTCGACGTCTTCGCCGACATAACCGGCTTCAGTAAGAGCCGTAGCGTCAGCAATTGCAAACGGAACGTTGAGAATGCGAGCGAGAGTCTGGGCGAGAAGGGTCTTGCCGCAGCCGGTTGGGCCGAGGAGCAAGATGTTGGACTTGGCCAACTCGACATCGGTGTCACCGAGGCCGCCGCTTTGTACGCGCTTGTAGTGGTTGTACACGGCGACAGAAAGGATCTTCTTCGCTGCGTCCTGGCCAATGATGTACTCACCGAGGAATTCGAAAATTTCCTTCGGCTTCGGGAGCTCGCCTAGTCCGAGATCGGTTGCCTCGGCCAGCTCTTCTTCGATGATCTCGTTACAAAGATCGATGCATTCGTCACAGATGTACACACCTGGACCAGCGATGAGCTTCTTAACTTGCTTCTGCGACTTTCCACAGAACGAGCACTTAAGTAGCTCTCCACCTTCTCCGAACTTTGCCACTGCCTAGATCTCCCTTTACTTCCCCACATAGATTCGCACAAATGACGATGACTCGCTGGAACCACAACTACTAGTTGTGGCCGAGTCGTCACCGTGCGACGTACAACGGTTGCTTCGCTACTGGATCGGCAGGTTATTCGACTGCCTTGATAGCGCCGCTGTTATCAACATCATTTCGAGTGTCAATGACCTCGTCGATAAGGCCGTATTCTTTGGCCTCAGCGGCGGTCATCACAAAGTCACGATCGGTATCGGCCGAGATCTTCTCGGTGGTCTGACCGGTGTGATGCGCAAGCACCTGCTCAAGAGAAACCTTCATGCGGTTAATCTCGGCGGCGGCCAATTCGATGTCGGAAACCTGACCCTGAGCACCTGAGTAGGGCTGGTGGATAAGGATTCGTGCGTTGGGCAGCGCAAGGCGCTTGCCCGGGGTCCCGGCCGACAGAAGTACCGCGGCGGCCGAAGCGGCCTGACCGAAACAAATCGTCGTAACGTCGGGCTTGATGTAGCTCATCGTGTCGTAGATGGCGAACAACGCATTGATGTCGCCGCCAGGCGAGTTGATGTAAAGACTGATGTCTTTGTCGGGGTTCTCCGACTCAAGGTGCAGCAACTGTGCACAGATGAGGTTGGCGACCGTGTCGTCAATCGGGGTGCCCAAAAAGATGATATTTTCCCGGAGCAACCGGGAGTAGAGATCGGACGAGACAGTGCCGTTGCTGGTCTTCTCGATAACGCTCGGCATGTAGTAGTTCTGGATCGACAAGGCCGCTAGCCCTGCTACGTGATCCTCACCACGGTTCCCGTGGGTATGCCGTTGCTGGTCTTCACTCACTCGGTTTCACTCCGGTTTCGGTTATTCCTCTTCGGATACCTCATCGACGTTGTCGACTGAATCGGTGGATTCAGGTTCTTCAATTTCGATGAGTTCGAGATCCGCTCGGTCGACGGGCTTGCCGTCTTCATCGACGATCTCAACCGATTCGGAGAGATCATCAAGTGCTTTGCGAATTCGTAGGTCAGAGCGTACCGCCTCAATCTGCCCAGCCGACTCGAGCTGTTCACGAATTACCGCAGATTCTTGCCCGAATGCCTCCGAAAGGCGCTCCATCTCTTCGTTGAGCTCGTCATCGGTGGTCTCAATTTTTTCTGCAACAACGATGGCGCGGAGAGCCAGATCGACCCGCGCAGCCTGGTTTGCACCCTCGCGAAGTTGCTCGGTGAAGTCCTCTGGGTCCATTCCGCTGAAGCTCAGGTACTGGTCGAGAGTGAGACCTTGACCCTGCAGGCGCATGCTGAGGTCTTGAATCCGGTTCTGCATTTCGGCGTTTACGAGCGCATCTGGAATGTCGTCTTCGACAAGGTTGGCAAGCGCTTCGGCGGTCTTGTCGTTGACGGCCATGGCAACCTGCTCGCGCTTGGAGTTGCCCATCTTTGCGTCGATGTCAGCACGAAGCGACGCGATGTCGGCGAATTCGGTGTTGTCGGCCACAAACTCGTCGGTCAGTTCAGGAAGTACCGATTCTTTGACCTCTTTGACCGTGATGACGAAGCTGATGACTCGTTCTTCATCGGGTGAAGGGTGCTCGGCGGTGAACTCGAGGGTGTCGCCGGCGGAGGCTCCGTTGAGGTTCTCGTCGATCTCGGCGATGCCCACAGCGTTAGAGCCAACGACGTAGTCGTAGTCCTCGGTGGTAAGACCTGCGAGTTCTTCGTCGCCAAGCTTGCTCGCGATATCGATGACCACATGGTCGTCGTCGGTTGCGGCCCGGTCGATCTCGCTCAACTCGGCGTGCGGTTGACGCACCCGGTCGATCTGCGCCTGGATCTCCTCGTCGGTGAGCTCGGGGCTCGGAACTTCGATCTTGAGGTTCTTGTAGCCGGCGACGGTGATGATGGGCCGGACCTCGACGGTTGCGTCGAAGGTGATGTTGCCCTCTTCTTGACCACCCGTGATGTCGATCTCGGGCTGGTCGATGGCATCGACGTCGTTTTCGGCGACAGCGGCCGAGTAGTACTCGGGAAGCGCTTCACGAAGGGCATCCTCGCGTGCATAGCCGACACCGAGTCGAGCCTCGAGAATTTTGCGGGGAGCTTTGCCCGGACGGAAGCCAGGAAGCTTCACCTCTTTGGCAAGGCGCTTGAAGGCCTTGTCTACTTCGGGCTCAAAAGTTTCGGCATCGACTTCGACGCTAATTTTGACCTTGTTGTCTTCGAGTTCGGTAACGGAGCTTTTCACCCTGCAATGTTGCTACCGAAGCGACGCCACGGACCAACCGGGCACCTGATTAACCGCTGTAATACTTCGTCGTCGCAGTGAGCACACAGCAAGACTTTTGTCTCCAGTTCCCAAATAGTGCCGCCGATATCTGTGGAATGGCGCAAACCCACGGCGGAGCGACCCCCCAACCGCTTGATCAGCAGCGAGGTCAGACTCTTGATTCGAGCCTCGATCTCGACCAGCCGTTCGACGCCCCGACCGAGTGGGATGGCAACGATTGGGATGGCAAGAGGAGAAGCCCTGCGTCGAACAAACTGCTCCAGGACTACATGAACCCACCGACGCCGTGGGCCCGAATGCTCAAAGGGTTCATCGTGGTGCTTGTGGTCGCCGGAATCGCGCATGAGCTTTTTGCCGGCTACTACGACCGAAAGATGACTGCGGCGATTCGCGAGGTCTCCGGACAGACCGAGATCGAGGTCCATTGCCGCCGGGTGTGGGATGAAGTTCTCGACTTTCGGGTAAAGCCCGGTTTCGTCTGGTTCGGCTCCGGGGTCGCCAATCTGCAACTCAACGTGTGCCGCGACGCTGCTGCCTGGAGCGGCGATCCGGAGAACGAAGACAAACGAATCGCCATCCAGGTGCTTACGCACGAGCTCGCCCATCTGGCCGGGCACTACGACGAGTCGCAGACCGAATGCGTGGCGATGTGGACACTTCCCAAGACCGCAGATGCGCTCGGCGGGACCCGAGAAGATGGGCTCGCCGTCGCTTCCTGGTACGCAGCCAACTACAACCCGCTACTACCGCCCGAGTACAACGCTCCGGGTTGCCTCGATGGGTCGCCCCCAAGTTCACCACTTCTGCCCTAATGCCGATAGAGTTACGGACTGGAACATTCGCAGCAATGCGATGCGCCCTGCGGGTGTAGTTCAACGGTAGAACCTCAGATTTCCAATCTGATGATGGGGTTTCGATTACCCCCACCCGCTCAACAAAAATGCAATTGCGTCAGCCCGGGCTTCATAGCTCGGGCTGACGGCGTTTTCATGCCAAGCTAGGTCGGTGAATCCCCCACCTTCTGACTCGTCTGCCTCGTCTGCCTCGGCTGGCGTATCTGGCATGGAGCCGAAAAACCGGCTCCCAAGCGGTTCGTTTCATATTCCTAAGGTGACCCCCGAGGATCGACGCCGGGTGCTCACGGCGTTGCATGTACTCCCCGAGCCGGGCTGGGCGCAGCGATTCACGGTAATGATCGGTTTGTCAGCGGTGGTGTCGGTTATGGGACTCGATGCCAACTCCCCCGCTCTCGTCATCGGCGCCATGCTCATCGCTCCGCTTATGGCCCCGGTACTAGGACTCGCCGCCAGCATTTCGATGGCCCTGGGTCGCCACGCCACCCGGTCGGCGATCACGGTGATTCTGGCGACTGCTGGCGTGATCTTACTTTCGTACCTCTTGGCAAGAGTCCTTCCGAATAACGAACTCCCCAATGAAGTGTTGGCTCGTACCCGGCCCGATATCCGCGACCTCGTTGTTGGCATCGCCGCCGGCGCAGCTGGCGCGTACGCCACCGTTCGTTCCGACATGTCGAGCTCACTACCTGGGGTTGCGGTAGCCGTGGCGCTCGTTCCACCGCTGTGTGTTGTGGGTTACCTGCTCGAAGCCGGGTCTCCAGTTCTAGCCAGAGGCGCCTTCCTGCTCTACTTCGCCAACCTTTGCGCGATCGTTCTGGCCGGTGCGGTGGTGTTTGTTATCACCGGGCTTGTTCCGCAACGCCGACTGTCAACCATGTCGCCGTGGGTGTTCGGTGGACTGGCTCTTGCCGGTTTAGCCACCGTCCTGATCGCTATCCCGTTGGCGTTCAGCAGCACCAACGCCTACTCCACTGCTCGACAAAATCAAGAAACCTATGAGGCAGTGGTCGCATGGATCGGCGACCGCAACCTCGAAATCGTCGGCAACGTCGACGTCACCGATGACGACGGCATCGACCGGGTCGAGGTATCGCTCGAGGGCCCCGATCAACCCGATTTCACCGACTCGCTACGCAGCCGGCTTATCCCCATCTGGGGCAACGATGTCGACGTCGACGTAAGCCTGACCCGCACCACCCGGGCCGCGCCAGATGCCCCCGAGGTCGAACCGCCGAGCGACATCGAAGTGTTCCGTTCGCGGGTAGAAGAAATCGTCGACGAATGGTTGGCGGCGTCGAGCGCCGATAGCGACTACACCGTCGACAATCTGTCCATCGAAGCCGACGAGATTAAGGGCACCATCGCTGGCTCCACCGAGCCGCCCGACCAAATCGTTCTGGCCGGACTCATCGAAGAAGCCACCGGTCAGCTACCCGAAGTCACTATCACCCGGATCCGCACCGAATCGTTGGTGGTCGAGCAAGCGCCCGAGCCAACGACCGAGGAGATCGAGACCGCGCGGCTCCGTAGGGTTGCCAACGAGTGGGCCGACAGCACCGCTAATTCTCGTAACCCCATTGTGATCAACGACCTTGCGCTGAGCCCCGGAGGCGTCATTGTCGAAGTCAGTGGCGATCGAGCGCCCAACATCGACTCGCTGTTCGCCGCTCTTCGAGATGCCATCGATCTCGACGACCCAGACATCGAAGTCCGCTTCGCCCCAAGGCGAGTCCTAACAACCACTCCACCAACCACGCTGCCGCCAGTCACGCAACCACCGACGACCGGCCCTCCAACAACCGAAGCGCCAGCAACAACAGTGCCAGCCAACTAGGGCAAGAGCGCCAGCTCAAAACGTCCAGCTACAGAGCACGCGAGTTGCGAAGCAACTCGGTAAGGGCTTCGCCGCAGGCGAAACCGACTCAGGCAGCCGGGTTCTTGGCTCGTTTCGCGTCGCGCTTCGCAACGCGGGCCTCGAACGACTCGGCCATCTCGATGTACTGGCCGGGAAGGGCCATCATGAAGTCACGAGCTTCCTCGGCCTCGGGAGTGAGATCGGTGAGCTGGTCGAGCTTCCACTGGCGAAGCAGCGGCGTGAGCACCTTCTCGGCGTGCACGCGGTGGTTGTAGATACCGGCCTTGGCAACCTCGAGCGAGCGTCGCGTCCATTGCGGCATGTTTCCGCCCGGCATCGCGAACACGGCGTTGACCTTAGCCATCGAGAGAAGAACCTCGGATGGCATGTGGTTGAGCATGTCGGCAACGACGCCGCTGTAGAAGAGGAAGTGATGGTTCTCATCGGCAGCGATGCGTTTCATGAGCTCGTAGGCGACCTCATCGTCGGCGTGCTTGCCCGAGTTGAAGTGGCTCAGGCGGGTCGCGAGCTCTTGGGTTGCGGTGTAAACGAACAGGTCAAGCGGGTCGTGGATCTTGTTGTCCCAGCCACGCGACACGGTGACCATGCGGTCGTCTTCGAGAACGCGTGGGTCGACATTGCGTGAGACGAGCAGGTACGAGCGCATCGCAATTGCATGCTGGCCCTCTTCGGCCGTCCAGATTCCCGACCATTCGGCCATCGCTTCGGTCTCGCCGTAGCTCTTCGCCAACTGTCCGTAGTAGTACGGCAGGTTGTCTTCGGTAAGGAGGTTGAGCAGCAGAGCGGTTCGGATTTCGGGGCGCAGGGTGCACTGCGACGAATCCCACGGCTCATCGATGTAGTTGCGGCCTTGCTCCCAAGGAATGAACTCGTGGAAGTACCAGTGTTCACGACGGTCGCTGTGTTCGGCCACGAGCCGTTCGATGGTCGGCGTAACCGCTTTCATCAAGGCGACTGATTCGCTACGAGGGATCACTAACACTCCGTTTATACAAACACTGGTTTCAGGGGGCGATCCCAACTCTACTCGCCAAGTCTGGCCGACAGCCCACTCCCCCAGCTACTGCGGGAACTTTTCGCTGACCGAAGCGGTTAGGTAGTCGTGACGATGATTCGCAGCCTGACTTTTCTCATTCTCCTGACCGCACTGTCGGTCGTAGCAGCCGCTTGTACGAGTAGCTCCCCGGGTACAGCCTCGACGACTGGCCAAACGCTCCCAGCCCGCCCGAGCGGCGACTTACTCAACTCCGACGGCGTCGCATTCCTTACCGCCCCAGAGGTGAAAACCGGCGAACTCGACGCCGATCTGCGAAACGATCTCGATGCCACCTTCAACGCGTTTCGTGCCGGCGAATCCATCGATGACGCTGTTTTGAGGGTGGGCGACAGCGGCGATGTTCGGGCGGCGTGGCTCCTTGCCGATCTGATGCGTTTCTCCCCTGCCGGCCCCGACGCTGCCGTCGTGACTGCGTTCGAAAATCTCACCGGCGTTCCGCTCAACGAGCAGTTCAACTGGAAAGGTTCGACCGATGCTTTGATCGCCTGGGACATCCCTGAGCCTCCCGGCTACCTCGACTGGAAGCGCATTCCGTTCGAGTTGGTCGACTCGCGATGGGCACCGTTCTTTGACGACACCAACGCCAACATCGACTGGCGCGTGTACAGCTGGGGCGGTGTCCTCATTGACGATCGTCCCCGTGAGGATGTCGCACAGTTCTGCCCGCTTGGTTGTATCCCTGCGATCAACGATCCGGCGCTCACCTCGGCCGCCGAGGGCGATTGGTACGACGACGAGCGGGTGGTCTTCGGCGTGGTCATCGGCGACGAGGCTGTTGCCTTTCCCAAGCACATCATGGAGGTCCATGAGATGGTCAACACCACCATCGGCGGCCGCCGTATCGCTATCCCCTACTGCACGCTGTGTGGCTCGGCGCAGGCCTACGTGACCGACAATGTCCCCGGCTTCGACACACTCGAGATCCGCACCTCAGGGCTCCTTGCCCGCAGCAACAAGGTGATGTTCGACCTCGATTCGTTCTCGGTGTTCGATACGTTCACCGGCGAGGCGCTTTCGGGGCCGCTTCGCGAGGCCGGCGTGCAGCTCGAGCAGTTGACCGTTGTGACCAGCACCTGGGCCGATTGGAAAGCGGCCCACCCGGATACGACAATCGTGGCCGAAAATGGCGGAATCAGCCGCAACTACAATCTCGATCCGCTTGGCGGCCGTGACGACAACGGTCCAATCTTCCCAGTGGGCGATGTTGACGGGCGGGCCGGAGTACAAGAGTCGGTCATCGGCGTCCTCGCAGCCGATGGCACCCCACTCGCCTTCCCCGCCGAGCAGGCTCGTGCGGCCATCGCAAACGGCGAAACCCCAAGCCTCGCCGGAGTCACCATCGTCGCCGACGGCGGCGGATTCCGAGCCCAAGACGCCGACGGCAACCCGCTAGCCGCCCACCAATCCTTCTGGTTCGCCTGGAGCCAGTTCTACCCAGAAACCCAAGTCTGGACCAGCTAAACCCAACGGTGTCAGACCAGGTGTCAGAGCAAGTGCCAGAGCAAGTGCCAGACCAGGTGTCAGAGCAAGTGCCAGAGCAAGGGTCAGACCACGTGTCAGAGCAAGTGCCAGACCAGGTGTCAGAGCAAGTGCTAGAGCAAGGGTCAGACCAGGTGTCAGAGCAAGTGCTAGAGCAAGTGCCAGAGCAAGTGTCTGACACCTTTCGTTTTAATGGGCGCTAAGGGACGGTTTGGTAGAAGTTGTTAAGGGCTTTTAGGAGCCGCTTTTCGTGGCGGTTGTATGCGGTGCGCAGGCGGTCGCCCGGCCACTTCGGCGGCAGGAGCTCTGCTGGCAGGGCCGGGTCATAGAGAAGATGCCGCACCACTTCGGACGCCAGACCAAAGGACTCGGGGATGGCCGAGATCTGGTCGGACTGAATCTCTCGAAGCAGCTCTTCGGCGATCGAGGCCCACTCATCGAGATCCCACAGCGCACGGACCAAGCTCAACGGCTCTGCCGGCTCGGCCCAAAGCAACACCGCTTGGTCCGCCAGCACCGCTAACGCATCGGGCAAACGTTGGGAGTCGAGATTCGCGGGCCGAAGCCAAACACCGTCACGAAGCTCGGCGAGCTTGAGCGCATTGGCGGCCCGTCGCAATTGTGCGCGCTGGTCGGCCGACCGCGCCTCCTCTCGCACAACCCACTGCTCCCAAGCGCCGCCCCACTCGTTTCCTTCGTCACCCTCTTCTCCACCCTCTTCTTCACATTCTTCTCCACCCTTGCGTTCGGCGCTGCTCCTGTCAGGGCGCCCCCGCTTGCGGCTGGCATCTTGGCGCTGCTGTCGCTCGGCCAATGCTCCGGCAAGGGTGTACATGCCGTCGTCGTTGACGAGCTCGCCGTTCTGCACCATCCGCGAAAGAGCGACCCGCGTCGTGCCGGAAGCGATGCCAAAGAGCTCGCCAAGCGCTACGAGCAGTTTGCCCGACAGCGTTGCCGGGTGACGCCCGAGGAGCGTCGAGGCAATCAGGCTGCGGCTGTTAAGGGTGCGTCGCTCTGGGCGACGAGTGCTTTCCATAAAGACCTGTAGTTGGGCCATACGAGATCGTCGGTGAGATAGCCGTCCTCGACAAGGATCTGATGGAACTGCGGAAGGTTGCGAAGTGGCACGCCCGAATCGACGTGATGGGCGATGTGATAGCCCACGCTAAGCGGAGCCATGATGCGGCTCAGGATCCCTTGACGAACGTGATGGCTGGTCTTGCGCCGATCTTCTGACCGGGTCATTCCGCCGTGCTCTGCAATAGAGCGGAGCCGGTTCAGTATTTGATACACGGTGATGTAGGGCAGGACCCACAGCGTTACGAAGAACAACGGGTGACCAGCAGTAGCGAAGGCGGCAAACACGGCCAACTGCATTCCGAAGAACCGCAGGCTGTTGACGAAGTGCTCACGCTTAAGAATTCCGGTGAATCGCGGTTTCAGCTGGCGATAAGCCGAAACCCCAATTGCATCTCGGCGGAGTTTTCGACGCAACGACGACGGAGCAATCGGGTAGAAGCTGTACAACAAAAAGTCAGGCTCTTTGGGGCCGAACTCATCGCGGTGATGGTTGGCGTGACCCCGTCGATAGTGATGCGTTCCGGTGCCCAGGGGGATCCAGCCAAGAAGGTTCACGCCGATGAGGTCGTTGATCTTGCGCTTGGAGAACAGCAGCCGGTGCGCAGCCTCGTGGTGGAGGATGTACATGCGGTTTTGGGCCAGCGCCATGATTGGAAATGCCAGTACGGCCACGACCGGATTCGACGCCCACATCACCACCGCAATGATGAGCGGCGGCGAAAGAAGGGCGAGAGCCACGGTAAGCGCGTTGCGGGCGTTTGGGATGCGGCGAAGTTGCGCTCGCAGCTCGGGCCTTGGGCGGCCGTCGGGACGCAGTCGTTCGCTGCCCTCAAACGGACGGATCGTGGTCGGAACCATGCCCCCGGTGTGGGCGGCGACGAGCTCATCGAAGGAGGGTGTTTCAAGCGCGGTCACACCACGACTATTACAAGATGTTCGACACATGTCAATGCAAACGTAATACGCATGTGGCTGGCGGGAACCGTAAGGTCGACACATGATTGTCACCGTCGTTCGATTCCCGCCAACCGCCGAACCAATCTCTCTCGAGGAGGCGGCCGAGAAGTTTGGCGGCAACGCCCACACCTACCTCGACACTCCGGGCCTGCTTTGGAAGGCATACCTCCGCAGCGAAGACGGCCTCACCGTCGGCGGCACCTACTGGTGGGCCGATCGGGAAAGCGCAGAGGCCCGGTTCAACCCCGGGTGGCTTGCCGGCGTTACCGAGAAGTATGGCCATGCACCAACGATCGAGTGGTTCGATGCTCCGGTGATCGTCGATGCCCGCAACGGTTCGGTGCTCACCGAACCGCCCGCCGCCTAGCTGCGTCCTTCGACCCGGCGTCCCAAGTTCCTGAAAAGCCCAAGCCACGGGTAGTTTGCGGCCGTGACAAACCCTGACTTTCTCGGCTTCGACACTCTGAGTCTTCACGCCGGCCAACAACCCGACCCCACCACCGGGTCGCGAGCGGTGCCGATCTATCAGACCACGTCCTATGTGTTCGATGATTCCGATCATGCGGCCGGACTCTTCAACCTTGAGGTCCCAGGACACCTTTACTCCCGGCTCTCGAACCCCACCGTTGCCGTGCTCGAAGAGCGCCTCGCAGCGCTCGACGGCGGCGTCGCCGCAATCTGCACCGCCAGCGGCACCGCTGCACTTCACTTAGCGATTGTCACGCTGTTGTCGGCAGGCGACCACGTGGTTGCCTCACGGAACCTGTACGGCGGCTCGTACAACATGTTCAACCTCACGATGCCCCGCTTCGGCATCACCACCACGTTCGTCGACCCGCGCAATCCCGAAGAGTTCGCTGCGGCAATTCAGCCCAACACCAAGCTGCTGTTTGGCGAAACACTCGGCAACCCCGGGATCGAAGTCCTCGACATCCAAGCAGTCGCCGATGTCGCCCACGCTCACGATATTCCGCTCATGGTCGACTCGACGTTCTCGACTCCCTACCTCATCAAGCCCATCGAACATGGTGCCGACGTGGTCATGCACTCGGTCACCAAGTTTTTGGGCGGGCACGGCATTGCGCTTGGCGGAGCGATTGTGGACGGGGGCAACTTTGACTGGGAAGCATCCGGGAAATTCCCAACCCTTACCGAGCCCTACGCCGGCTACCACGGCATCGTGTTCACCGAGGAGTTTGGCCCTGCCGCCATGGGCATGCGGGCTCGGGCCGAAGGCCTCCGCGACTTCGGAGCATCCATGACTCCTGGCAACGCGTTCCACCTTCTCCAAGGCGTTGAGACGCTGCCGCTCCGCATGGCCCGCCACGTGAGCAACGCAACAGCCGTAGTCGATGCCCTCGAAGCCAACGATTCGGTTGCCTGGGTAAAACACCCACACAGCACGACCCATCCCGATCATGAACTCGCAAAAACGCTGTACCCCAAGGGCACTGGCGCCATCATGAGTTTCGGTATCAAGGGCGGCCGCGCTGCTGGCCGCACATTCATCGAGTCGGTGCAATTGGCCAGCCACCTCGCCAACGTCGGCGATGCCAAGACGTTGGTGCTTCACCCGGCCAGCACAACCCACCAACAGATGAGCGACGAAGCCCTCGACGCTGCCGGTATCGGCCAAGACCTCATCAGACTCTCGGTCGGACTCGAGGACCCAGCCGACATCATCGCCGACTTGGAACGAGCGCTATACCGCTCGCAGAAGGGCCTCTAAAATGGAGACCACAATTGCCGGCCGCAAGGTCCGTTTCGGGAATTCGGCGATGGACATCGACCGAGACGTCCCAGCAGTGGTGTTCCTCCATGGCGCTGGGATGGACCACACGGTCTGGCAGCTTCAGAGCCGCTATGTCGCCCATCACGGGTACCGGTCGATTGCCGTTAATCTTCCCGGGCACGACAAGTCCGAGGGTCCTCCCCTGGCCTCCATCGAGGACATGGCCGCGTGGGTTGGCGAACTCATCACCACCCTCGACGTTGCCCCGGCCCATGTCGTCGGCCATTCGATGGGCTCACTCGTCGCGCTCGAGCTGGCGGCAAGTAGCCCCGACGTTGTCCGCTCGCTCATCCTTCTCGGCACCGCAGCCGCGATGCCGGTGAATCAGGCATTGCTCGACGCAGCGGCAAACGATCAGCACATGGCCGGCGAGATGATGACCAGTTGGTCGCACCACACATCGGTTCAGGTCGGCGGGCACGATGTGCCCGGATACTGGCAGCTCGCATCATCAAGCCACCTCATCGACCGGTGCCCAGCGGGCACCCTGGCCGTCGACCTCACGGCATGCAACGCGTACCAAGGTGGCATCGAGGCGGCATCGCAGATCGATGCGCCCGTTACGTTGATCCTTGGGCAAAACGACAAGATGACGAGTCCTCGAGCCGCCGAACCGCTCATCGACGAACTCGGCGACGTGTCGGTGGTAACCATCCCCGACGCCGGACACATGGCGATGATCGAAGATTCCAAGGCAGTCCGCCAGGCGATAATGGCGGCCCTCGCTTCGAACTAGTGTGCTACTCCTGTAGGTGTGAGGCATTGGTTGAAGTCGATCGAAAGGGACCGCCGGGACGCCCGAATGCGGGGCGCTTGTGCTGCCCGCAACGCTCACTATTTCGGCCAGGGTCAGGCGCCTAGACCCCACCTCGACCTTGAGGTCCTCGACCCAGAGTTCAATCACTATTGGCGCAATATCGCGTATGAGCGACAGGCAAGAGCAGACCGCTCTAAAGACAGCACCAGTAAAGACAGCACCAGTGAAGACAGCACAGAGAAATGGTTCTTTGATCTTCAAACCTTCATGGACATTGGCTACCGAAGCCTGAGCACCAAGTACTTCGGTGGGGGCGAGACCGGCGGGCTCGACCCAAACGACTACATCGGGGCCATTTCGACCTCGACCTCTTGGCGACCACGCTTCATCATCGCTGATCAGCGAACTTCCAGCGGCAACACGGGGTGGCTCGGGAGCCGTGAGCCACTCGCTACAGGATCCGAACAGTTCGACAAACGGTTTCGAGTCATGGCAACACACCACGACTTCACGAGGACGTTTCTCGACGATGCTGTGAGGGCCGTACTCCTCCGACTACCCGAGGGTTCCGTTGTAGAGGTCGTTGGCCCGTACGTGTTGTTTCTAGCCCTCGCCGACGGAAGGCTCCCGTTTGCACTCGAGCCGATCATGGATGAATTCGAGCGCAAGGTTCCGTTATTTGCCGACACATGGCCAGCCCAGACCTAAGTGCCAACTACCCGCAGGGGTTGAGCAGCTTGTCGTGAAGGTAGTCGGCCATCACCAGCCGTCCGTCGACATCAAGGTGAATCTCGTCGTTGTACCACTCGGGGTGATTTTGGGCGTCGGCTTCGATCCAGAAGTCGGCGATCTCCATCTGTGGCCACCGCTCAGCCGCGGCCTTGAGTTGCTCGACCACGAAGGGCATATCGGTATTGAACCGACTGGGGGTTACCCAGATGACTCGGTCGACGTGCTCGGGGAAGACCTCGACCATGGCATCGATGAAGTCGCCGTAGTCGGGCCGCATATAGCCCCGGTAGGCGTGGCCCAGCCCGACGATGACGGTTGACCCAGTCACCTTTCCTTCGCCGATTTCAATCTCCACAATCGCCCGAGCGTTGGGCGTGTTGAGCCCACCGAATCCGCCCCAGTTCACGGTGAACTCGGTGAATGCCAGACCGATTTCGTATTGGGTCGACATGAGAACGGAGTCGCTAATGCCATACACATGGGGGGCCAATTCGGGTTCGGCAGGAAACACCGCATCGAGTTGACTCATGCACTCGGTCGCTACTGGCACCCAACTTCCGCATCCGGCAGAGGTGAACGCGGCATCGGTAGCAGCAATTGAGATCAGGACATGTTGATCAGAGAGTTCGCCCGATTCGATAACGTCGGCTGTAGTACCGCCAAGGCTCGACTTCCGCACCCAGGTGCAGTCGGCGACGTCGGATGCCCGGTAGTTACCCGGGGCAATCTGGTCGGAGACGAGCCAGTCGCCGTCGCCAGGAATCGAATCGAGAACCGTCACCGGATATGCACTCACCCGTCGCCAAAGACCGCAACCGATGCTTATGAACGACTCATCGGCCACCCCGATATCGACGACCACCTGTTTGCCGGTGAGGTCGTTGGCTCGAGCGATCGCCGCTGGAGGGGGCTGAGAAGCCGGACCGAACCGGGCCCAGGCACATGGACCATCGGGAGTTGCCACAAATCGACCGGGACGAACGTCGTCAATCCCAATGACGACGCGACCTTCGCCGAAGTAATTCTGGGACGTTGCTGGCTCGTCGATGCAGGTGCCGCCTACCCGAGCGAGCCGACCAAGGATCGCTGGGCCGCGCTCGACGATCGCCGCAATGTCGAGTTGCGTTTCGATAGGTCGGGCGCTGATGAGCAAGCGGGCGTTCTTCCAACCGAGCTTCTCGGCAAGCGACTTGGCGGTCCCGGTATTGATACCGACGTCGCTTGATTCGCATGCCGACGAGGGCAACAGCTCCGAGACGGCAACTCCAGCAAAACACGAGCGGGGATCGGTGACCAGCAGCTGAAATCGGCGATCGTTGAGCGGAAGAATACGGAGGTCAACAACATTGACGATTTCTCCGCGGTTCCGCAGCTTGATCAGCTTGTTCGCCGACCGTACGTTGATTCCGCCAAGTTTGACCGCCTCGTCAACATCCGCCGTGCTGAGGTCAATGGCGTTTTCAGCGCAGGACCCCGCAGCTGCCTCCGCTTGTGCCGCCGATGGCAGCGCGGCAAAGGCCAAACTCGACGCGACAACACTCGACGCGACAGTAAGGAGAAGCGTGAAAATTCGTCCGGCCATGATGGCGCCCAGTGTAAATTCCGCGACCCACCCAAGAGCGTGATGCTTAGGGAAGCGAAAGAACCGTGACCGTTCCGGCGCTGCCGTCGACCTCGATGGTGGCACCATCGGGGATCCGCAGGGTTGCGTCGGTAACGCTGACCACGCAGGGAATTCCGAGCTCGCGCGAAACGATGACGGCGTGACTCATCTGGGCGCCTACGTCGACCACGACCGCTTCGACGGGTACAAACAGCGGGGTCCAGGACGGGTCGGTGAGCGGGGCGATAAGCACATCGCCGGGCCCCAGGTCGCCGGGTTCGGAAGGGTCGAGAACGACCCGGGCAGTACCTACAGCTTTGCCCGGGCAGCCCGAAACACCGGTGAGTTCGGCGCCGGCAACAACGGTTTCGGCGCGATGATCGGCCCGCAACGGCCACGTCTCGGGCGGCGGGATCTGGCCAACGAAGGTGAACGGCGGGACCCGCTTTGCCAACTCGTCTCGCGATCGCCGACGCTCGGCAATGACCTCAGCGAACGGTGCAGGGTCGTCGATAAACGCTTCGAGTTCGTCGCCGACGACGAACCAAATGTCGTCGGGTGCGGCATCGCTACGAGCAGCGATTCGGCGGCCCAACTCGAGCGCGGCCAGACGATTTACCTGGATGGAACGAACGACCGTGGTCTTGCTGCGCTCACGTGCCTGGCTAAACATCGTGGCAGAGCGAAGCACCCGGTCGAACAGTTTCCGACGGCCAAAGCCCATGCCCTCGCGGGCGTTGGCGACGATCTCGGTGCGTTCGGCCGCCAAACGCTCTTGCTGAACGGCCGGGTTGTGGTCGACGGCTGCGCCTCGCATGCGGTCGATGAGAGCCAGAGGCATGGAGTGATCCGTGCCCCAGGTATCGCAAGCGATCTCCCATTCGTTGGGACCTCGGCTTCCGAACTCGGCGAGAAACCCTTCGAACGCTGCGAGAAACCCTTTCGCCTTCGGGTCTGCGCTCAGCCGCTCTTCGAGACCTTCGAGCCCTCCGTCGAATGCGGCGTCAACGCTGGGGGTCGATGCGGCGAGCTTGCCCAACCGGAACAAGGCACCAGCCGGTGCAGCCGATTCGACATCGCCTATGCCGGCCAATAACTGCATCGCCACATCGGGGTCGCCAAGGGCATCGTCGCAGAGTCGACCGAGTGTGGTGACGGCCGTCGAGGCCTGCATCGACGTGAACAGATGCGATTCAAACAGGTGGAGACCGAGGTCGGTGAAGCCAATGAGCGTCTCGAGCAACGAAGCATCGGTGGCGTCGGCGGGGTCGCCACGCTCGGCGACGAACAATTCGACTTCACGCTTATCGGCTTCGAGATGCAGCACGTCTTTTGCATTGATGGTTTTGAAGATGAAGCCCAGTGACTTGGCCGATGCTTTGCGGTCGGTGTCATCGGCATGGGCGACGTGCGGAGGAACGACATCGGCATTGCCCAGGAGTCCACGGTCGAGCTCGTCGAGTTTTCCGCCCGGCACTCGAAGTGCAATGACTCGGTTGAGCGACAAGTTGAGGTACGCATACCCGCCAAACACCCCGAGAGCCATCGAAACATCGCCATCGGGGTCGCCCTCGACGAGTTCGTCGGCCGACATCAAACCACTTCGGGCAACCGCGTTTCGCATGGCTTGCTCGCCTTGCGGTCCGGCAAGCGAGTAGCTCAGCGGATAGAAAACTTCGGGGTACACCTCACCGGCGTTGCCGCGGGTGTACACCGGAAATCGTTGACTCGGCGACGCACTGATGTAGCGACCAATGCTGGCTCCGAGGTCGCGGTACGTCATCCGAGCAGTGGGAGATCGTAGTTGTTCCGGAGATACATCACGGTCAGAAAGGCCGCCACCATCATCATGACCGAAACCACGATGGTCGAGGCCGGGACCTTGCCATCTTCGGGAATACCAGGTGTCCGTTTCCGCATCCACCGCAGCGCCCGATCGGCCCACGCAACATCTTTGGAAAGCACCACCAAACCAGCGGCGACGATGACGCCGCCGGGCCCTGGGAGCGGCATAAGGATTATCCCAAGAATGACAAGAAACGACCCGAAGGTCATGCGGGCGATTCGAACCGCGATGTGGGCTCTGGCTTCAGCCTCGGAATCTTCGCGCTCGCCCGTCTCGAACTCGGCCCGCACGGCGGCTTCTTCGAGCCGCTCGTAGTCAAAGCCACTGGATTCTTCAGATTCAGACGACATCAGCAGAACCTACTGCCGATCGAGAAACCGGTAAACATCAACAAGGTCGACACCTGGAAACGGTGAGAACGCTTGCGACCCGGCGGGGAGCGCCGTGAGCACATGGCTTCGTTGCGCCGCGGAGGGCCAAGCCACATCTTCCCAACGTTCGATGAGCGCTGGGTCGGGCTGGCCATCGGCCGATGTGGAGCTGATTCGGCGAATCGTGTCGCCACCTCTGAAGTACTGCGAGAACTCTTTGCGGGTTCCGACAGTCACCGCGAATGGGTTTCGGCCCGAGTTGTTTTCGACATAGGTGACACACCAATAGTCGCCGGCGTCGGTGGTGGTGTGCTGGTAGTGCAGCAAGAAACCGTCGCTGCTCTGCCAAGCCTGACGCGAACCCCAACGTCGAGGAACCCGTTGCCCCTCGACGGTTCCGTCGGCCGCCGCTGGAATCGGGATGCCGTCGTTCTCGTAGGCCTTACCAATGACCCCCTCGGCGTTGGTGCGAAGGAAGTGCACCGGGATGTCGAGGTGTTCGGTGGCAAGGTTGGTGAACCGGTGCGCCGCGGTCTCGTAGGAGACATAGAACATCTCTTTGAGGTCCTCGATGCTGATGTCCTTCTCTTCCTTCTCTCGCTGCAGTAGTTCGACCGAAACATCTTCGGGGAGGAGTACCGCGGCGGCGAAATAGTTGGACTCGATGCGTTGGTGGAGGTAGTCGGCGAAGTCTCCGGTGGTCTCGTGATCGAGGGCAAAGTGGCCAAGGGTTTGCAGCACGACGGTTCGAGCAGCACGCAATGTCAGACCATCGCGGTCAGGGATATAGATGACACGCCGCCGTTGGTCGGTGACTGAACGCGCCGACCGGGGCATCCCACGAACCCGCTCGATGGAGAAGCCGAAGTGGGCCGCTATGGCGGTAAGCAGACGCTCGGAAACGGGTCCACTTCCGGGGTAACCGACCGCAACGAGTGCGTCTTTGGCCTGCGCCTCGATGTCGGCAAAGTAGTTGTTGCACTCCCGCATCTCGGTGCGGAGCTGTGCGTTGGCCATGCGGGCGCGATCGCCGGCGCGCTGGCTTTGACTCGTTAACCCATCGCCGTCATCGGGTAGCGCTTCGAAGAGGCCAACGATGGTTTCGAGAACCTCATCGGAGACTTTGGTGGAGACCTTGACGATCGGTAGGCCTAGCGCCCGGTAACGGGGGTCGTCCATTGCCCGGGCAACCCCGAGCTCGAGCTCGCTGCGGCGGTCCGGCGGTGTTGGATCGAGCAGTTCGGCGAGTTCAACCGATAGCGCATCGGCGAGTTCGTCGATCAGACTCAGCTTTGCTTCGACACGACCGTTTTCGAGCTGGCTCAGGTACGGGGCTGGGCGTCCAACCTTTTCGCCGAGTTCGTTGAGGGTAAGGCCACGGCTCTTTCGGAGATGCCGAACGCGAAAGCCGAGGACTTTGGCATCGATGGTGGTGTTTTTAGCCACGGCTATCACCCTTCGTGACGACCTGAGTGGTGAGGGATGCACCAATATTTTCGTCGCAAGATTCGAGCATCTTTCGATTATA